>NZ_JBFAGB010000008.1:0-269091 GCF_040639875.1 Actinomadura sp. NPDC023710 | reverse complement strand
TGACCAGCTGGCCTCGCTCGCCCTCCCCTCCCCCCCCGCCGCCCGGCCCGCCCGCCGGCCGCCGCCCGCCCCCCGGCCGGGGCCGTGTACGGAAGGACACCGCATCCCGATGCGCACCATTGACGACCTCGACGTCGCCGGACGGCGCGTCCTGCTGCGAGCGGACCTGAACGTCCCGCTGCAGGACTCCGGCCCTCCTCCGGAGGGTGTGGAGGGCCGCCCCTCCACCACGATGCGGATCACCGACGACGGGCGGATCCGGGCCAGCCTGCCGACGATCGAGGCGCTGCGGGCCCGGGGCGCCAAGGTCATCGTCTGCGCCCACCTCGGCCGCCCCAAGGGGGAGGCCAAGCCCGAGCTCTCGCTCGCGCCGGTCGCCGCCCGCCTGGGCGAGCTGCTGGGCACGGAGGTGGCGTTCGCGACCGACGTCGTGGGCGACTCCGCCCGCGCGGCGGTCGGCGGCCTCGCCGACGGCGGCGTCGCGCTGCTGGAGAACCTGCGCTTCGAGCCGGGCGAGACCAGCAAGGACGACGCCGAGCGCGGCGCCTTCGCCGACCGGCTGGCCGCCCTCGCCGAGGTCTACGTGGGGGACGGGTTCGGTGCGGTGCACCGCAAGCACGCGTCGGTCTACGACGTGCCGGAGCGGCTCCCGCACGCCGCGGGCGGGCTGATCGTCGCCGAGGTCGAGGTGCTCAGGAAGCTCACCGAGGACGTCGAGCGGCCCTACGTGGTCGCGCTCGGCGGGTCCAAGGTGTCCGACAAGCTCGGGGTCATCGACAACCTGCTCGGCAAGGCCGACCGCATCCTGATCGGCGGCGGCATGGTGTTCACCTTCCTCAAGGCGCAGGGGCACGAGGCCGGCGGGAGCCTCCTGGAGGAGGACCAGCTCGGCACCGTCCGCGAGTACCTGCGGCGGGCCGAGGAGACCGGCGTCGAGTTCGTGCTGCCGGTCGACATCGTCGCGGCCACCGCGTTCGCCGCGGACGCCGACCACGACGTGGTGCCCGCCGACGCGATCCCGGCCGACCGGCTGGGCCTGGACATCGGGCCCGAGTCCGGCAAGCTGTTCGCCGCGCGCCTCGCCGACGCCAGGACGGTCTTCTGGAACGGCCCCATGGGCGTGTTCGAGATGGAGCCCTACTCGCACGGCACCCGCGCCGTCGCGCAGGGCCTCATCGACTCGGGCGCGTTCACCGTGGTCGGCGGCGGCGACTCGGCCGCGGCCGTCCGGCTGCTCGGCTTCGACGAGGCGGCCTTCTCCCACATCTCGACCGGCGGCGGCGCGAGCCTCGAGTACCTCGAAGGCAAGACGCTGCCCGGCCTGCAAGCCCTGGAGGACTGACCGATGGCCCGCGCGACCCCTGCCGGCGGCCCGAGCGGCCGCAAGCCGCTCATGGCCGGCAACTGGAAGATGAACAACAACCACCTCGAGGCGATCGCGCTCGTCCAGAAGATGGCGTTCGCGCTCAAGGACGCCGACTACGAGGCCGTCGACGTCGCGGTGCTCCCGCCGTTCACCGCGCTCCGCTCGGTGCAGACCCTGATCGAGGCCGACAAGTACGGGATCCAGTACGGCGCGCAGGACGTCTCCCAGCACGCCTCCGGCGCCTACACCGGTGAGATCTCCGCGGCGATGCTGGCCAAGCTCGGCTGCACCTATGCCGTCGTCGGGCACTCCGAGCGGCGCCAGTACCACGCCGAGGACGACGCGGTCGTCAACGCCAAGGCCAAGGCCGCGCTCGCCGCCGACCTCACCCCGATCCTGTGCGTCGGCGAGGGGCTGGAGGTCCGCAAGGCCGGCGGGCACGTCCCGCACGTGCTCGCGCAGATCGACGGCGGGCTGGAGAAGATCACCGCCGACCAGGTGCGGCGCTCCGTGATCGCCTACGAGCCGGTCTGGGCGATCGGCACCGGCGAGGTCGCCACCCCGCAGGACGCGCAGGAGGTCTGTTCGGCCATCCGCACGCGGCTCGCCGAGCTGTACGACGGCGGAGTGGCCGACGAGGCGCGTATCCTGTACGGCGGTTCGGTCAAGGGCGGCAACGTGGCCGGGATCATGGCGCAGACCGACGTGGACGGCGCTTTGGTCGGTGGTGCCAGCCTGGACCCGGGAGAGTTCGTCAAAATCTGCCGGTACCGGGATCTGCCGGTCTGATCAAAACTGATCAATTCCGCGTGAACCAGGGGTTCTTGCCGAACCAGCGGGGACTTCGTCGTACCCTTCGTATCTGACGGGTAAACGCCCGCTCCGGCTCGAGCTCCGTCCTGAACTACAGACAAGGCGCTGAAGAAACGTGATCATCGCAACGTCCATCGTGCTCATCGTCACGAGCCTGCTGATGGTGGTCCTCGTCCTGATGCACAAGGGCAAGGGCGGCGGCCTGTCCGACATGTTCGGCGGCGGCGTCTCGTCCTCCCTCGGAGGGTCGTCGGTGGTCGAGCGCAACCTCGACCGGCTGACCATCGGCATCGGGGTGGTCTGGTTCGCCTCGATCGTCGTTCTCGGGCTGCTGTTCAAGCACAAGGGCGTCGGCTGAGCCGTCCCGTTCAACACATGCGAGCGCCGCGCCGTCCTCGAAGGTCACGGGCGGCGGCGGATCACCAAGCGAGGAGTATTCCGTGGGTAGTGGCAACGCGATTCGGGGCAGCCGCGTCGGGGCCGGTCCGATGGGAGAGGCGGAGCGCGGCGACGCCGCCCCCCGCGTCTGGGTGACCTTCTACTGCGCCAACCGGCACGAGACCCGCCCCAGCTTCGCGACGGACGTCGCGGTCCCCGAGACGTGGGACTGCCCGCGCTGCGGGTTCCCCGCCGGCCAGGACTCCAACAACCCCCCGGCCCCGCCGAAGACGGAGCCGTACAAGACCCACCTCGCGTACGTGAAGGAGCGGCGCAGCGACGAGGACGGCGAGGCCATCCTGGAGGAGGCGCTCGCCAAGCTCCGGCAGAAGCGCGCCGCCGTCAAGCAGGCCATGGAGGCCGCGGCCCGCTGACGCCCGCCGAAGCCGCACCGTGTGGCCCGGACCCCGACCAGGGGCCGGGCCACACGCCTTTCCCGGTCGGTTCCGCGGTCGGGGCGCGGGCGGCGTTCGGCAGTCGGGGGCGCAAGGGCTGCGGGCGGGGCCTGCCTCAAGATCGACGACCGCCCCGCCCACGCCGCCGCCTTCCGCGAGCCGCCAGGCGTCGGACCCACGGGACACGCCGGTATCGGCGCAATCGCCGGATCTCCGCGACGGCGCCTCGGCGGGTGGGGGCTGACCAGGTCTGATATGCGCACGAGTATGGCGGTACGAGTGATATCCATATTGGACGTCACACGTGCGGCTCTGGTCTGCTGAGCCGCGTCCGCCCTCCGCCCCGGGAAAGCAGGTGCCTCCGCATGCCGTTCGAGCAGTCCGGCTCCTCCCGGCGGGCGCTGCTGGCCGCCGCGGCTCTCCTGCCGCTTGCGGGATGCGGTGAGAAGGAGCGCCCGTCCGCCGCGGCGTCGTCGCCGTCCGCCCGGCCCTCGGCCGCGCCGCCGGACCTGTCGCGGTTCGCGGCGCTCGAACGCCGGCACGGCGCCCGCCTCGGCGTGTACGCCGTGGCGACCCGGACCGGAGCCGAGGTGGCCTACCGCGCCGACGAGCGCTTCGCGTTCTGCTCCACCTTCAAGGCGCTCGCCGCGGCGGCGGTCCTGCACGGCAATCCGATCGGCCACCTCGACAGGCGGATCACCTACACCCGGGCCGATGTGAACTCCATCTCACCGATCACCAAGGACCGCGTCGCCACCGGGATGACCATCCGGGAGCTGTGCGACGCCGCCATCCGCCACAGCGACGGCACGGCGGGGAACCTGCTGATGCGCGACGTCGGCGGCCCGGCGCGGCTGACCGCCTACCTGCGCGGGCTCGGCGACGCCGTCAGCCGCATGGACGACTACGAGCCCGAGCTGAACAGGATCCGTCCGGGCGACCCGCGGGACACCACCAGCCCCCGGGCGATCGCCGCCGACCACCGCGCGATCGTCCTCGGGGACGCGCTGGAGCCGGGCAGACGCGCCCTGCTCCGCGGCTGGCTCGAACGCAGCGCCACGAGCGTCGGAGCCGAGCGCATCAAGGCCGGGCTGCCCCGGGGGTGGAGGACGGCGAGCAAGACCGGGACCGGCGACTACGGCAGGGCCAACGACATCGCCGTGGTGTGGCCGCCCCAGGGCGCTCCGCTCGTGGTGGCCGTCATGTCCGACCGTCCGGGATACGACACCCCGCCCAGGAACGCCCTGATCGCGGAGGCCACGGAGCTGGTCGTCTCCGACCTGACCCGGGCAGGGCTGTGACGGTCTCCGTCCCCGCGCCGGCCTCCGCGGCCTCCGGTCCGCGGCCCGCGCCCGCCGCGGACCCGTCCGGCCGCCGGGTGATCGTGACGGTGGTGGCGATCCAGC
Source organism: Actinomadura sp. NPDC023710 (assembly GCF_040639875.1). Classification (NCBI taxonomy): domain Bacteria; kingdom Bacillati; phylum Actinomycetota; class Actinomycetes; order Streptosporangiales; family Thermomonosporaceae; genus Actinomadura; species Actinomadura sp. NPDC023710. Next base: position 264,673 of record NZ_JBFAGB010000008.1, on the reverse strand, counting down.
TCGCCGCCAGCCTCGGCTTCTTCTCGGTGATGGCGCACCTCGTCGCCCACCTCCGGCACGACCTCGGGCTGCTGGCCGGCACCGTCGGGCTGGTCCTCGGCGTGCGGGTGGGCCTGCAGTTCGCGCTGCTCCTGCCGGTCGGCACGGTCACCGACCTGCTCGGGGCGCGCCGGACCGGGATGATCTCCTGCGCCGTCCGCGCGCTGGGGTTCGTGATGCTCGGGGCCGCGGAGAGCGTGGGCGCGCTGCTCTGCGCCGCCGTCGTCCTCGCGGTCGGCGGCGCGCTCTACAATCCCGCGGGCCACAGCCTGCTCGCGTCCGTCGGCCCCGGCAGCAGGTCCGGCGGATTCGCCGCCTACGTCGTCGCCCAGCACCTGGCGACGGTCGCGGGCCCGCCGATGGGGCTTCTCCTGCTGGGCGCGGGACCCGGGTTCGCGCTCCTGACGGGGACGGCCGCCGCCCTGTGGACGGTCGCCGGTGTCCTGTTCCTGTTCGTGCCCCGGCCGGGCGGGAAGAGCGCGCCCACGGGTTTCCGCGACGTCCTCGCCGGTGTGCGGGCGGTGCTCGGCGACCGCGCGTTCCTGGTCTTCGCGCTGCTGACCGCGCCCACGACGCTGCTCGCCAACCACATCATGACGGCCGTCCCCCTCCTCGGCTTCAAGCCCGCGGTGGCGACGCTGTGCTTCTCCCTCCTGGCCATGGTCGCGGCGGCGGTCCAGCCCTTCGTCGCCGTCCGGCGCCGCGGCGAGCGGCCGTGGGTGCTGCGGAGCGGCCTGCTGTGCGCCGCGGCGGGGTTCTTCGTCCTCGCGGCGCTGGACGGCACGCAGCCGGGTCCGCTGATGCTCGCGGCCGTCCTCAACGGCGCCGCGAACGGCCTCGTCCAGCCGTCGGTCTTCCAGCGCACCGCGCGGCGCGCCCCGCCGGAGCGGTTCGGCTCGTACTACGGCGTCCTGGCGTTCTGCGCCGGCATGTTCTCCTTCGCGGGCGACCTGGTGATCGGCCGCCTCTTCGACCTGGGCCCGGCGGGCGCGGCGTGGGCCCTCACCGGGGTCGGGGCCTGCGCGCTCCTGGCCGTGGCGGGCACGATGGCCGGCCCTGCCGCGGGCCCGGTGGCGGGCCCGGCCCGGGGCGAATAATCTTCGGGGAACGGGACGTCCGGGCGCGATTCCCGCGCGGGAGTTCGGCGTCCGCCGGGCAGTTCGGGAGGAACCCTATGGACGCGGTCGACCAGGCGATCCTGCGGCGCCTGCAGCGGGACGGGCGGCAGACCAACCGCGAACTGGCGGAGGCGGTGGGGATCGCGCCGTCCACGGCCCTGGAGCGGACGCGGGCGCTGCGCTCGCGGGGCGTCATCACCGGGTTCCACGCGGCGGCCGACCTGGAGCGGCTGGGACGCGGCGTGCAGGCGCTGATATCGATCAGGATCCGGCCGCAGTCGCGCGAGGCGATCGAGTCCGCCCGCGACAGCATGGCCTCGATGCCCGAGACGATAGGGGTCTTCGTGGTGACGGGGAACGAGGATCTGCTCGTCCACGTGGCCGTGCCGAGCACCGCCTACCTCCGCGACTTCGTGCTCGACCGGCTGGCGCGCCGCAAGGAGTACGTGGACGTCCGCACCATCGTCGTGTACGACTACGTGCAGCCGGTGGAGCAGTCCGAACTTCCGTCGGCCCACCGGCCCGACGGGCGAACGCCCTACATCTGACGCCCGGAGTCGCCCGGCTGGAGCGAAGGAATGACGACGCCAGCCCAGTGGAGCGAACGAATGACGGCCCAGAGCGCCATACTCCGCATGTTCGCCTAGCTTCGGCGGCATGAACCGATGGAACAACTCAGCCGGTGCGCTGCTGGTGCTCGCCGCCGGCGTGCTCTGGGGGACGGTCGGGCCGGCGCAGGTGCTGGCCGGGCCGTCCGCGGGCCCGGTCGCGGTCGGCGGCGCCCGGATCCTCTCGGGCGGCCTCGTCCTCGCGGTCCTCGTGCTCGTGGCGGACCGCCGCGCGTTCCTGGCACTGACCCGGCGGACCTGGCCGCCCCTCGTGGCGGCCTCGGCCGCGACCGGTACCTTCCAGGCGTCGTTCTTCAGCGCGGTCGACCGGACGGGCGCCGCCGTCGCGACCGCCGTGGTGTTCGGGCTCGCGCCCGTCTCCACCGGGCTCTGCGAGCGGTTCGTCCTGGGCGCCCGGCTCGGCCGCCGCTGGTGGGCCGGGACGGCCTGCGCGGTCGGCGGCGTGGCCCTGCTGATGGTGCCGGGGGAGGCCGTCCACGTCGACCCGGCCGGGATCGCTCTGAGCCTGGTCGCCGGCACGTGCTTCGGCGTCTACACGGTGTCGGCCAAGATCCTGACCGGTCTCGGCGCCGGGATGAAGGGGACCGGCATGGCCGGCGCGGTGTCGGTGACGCTGCTGGCCGGGGGAGCGGCCCTGCTGCCCTGGACGCTGCCGGAGCTGCCCGCCCTCGCCGCGCCGCGCTCGGCGGCCCTGGTGGCCTGGCTGGGGATCGCCGCCACCGCCGCCGCGTACATGTTCTTCGTCACCGGCCTCGGGCGGGTGGCGGCCGCGACCGCCGGGACGCTCAGCCTCGCCGAGCCGCTCGTCGCCACCGGCCTGGCCGTGGCCGTCCTCGGCGAGCGGATGTCGGCGCCGGTCGCGGCGGGGTCCCTGCTGCTGATGGGCGGGCTGTTCCTGGTCTCGGTCCCCGCGCGTGCGCCGCGCGGGCGGGGGACGGCCCGGTATGATGGCGTCCACGCGACTGGCGCAGTCAAGGTGGAGACGACCACCGGGGAGCGAAAGTAGTCCGCACACCGCGCGCCTGGGTGTACGGGTCCCCTTCGCCGGGGTGCCCGAAGCCCCGGCGCGAGCAGCGCGGAGGCTCACGATGCACGAACCGGCCGTACCCCATCTGCAGGGCCAGGACCCCGAGATCGCCGCGCTGGTGGAGGCCGAGGCCCGCCGCCAGTACGAGAAGATCCGGTTGATCGCCTCGGAGAACTACGTCTCGGAGGCGGTGCTGGAGGCCGCCGGCACGGTCCTGACCAACAAGTACTCCGAGGGCTACGCGGGCAAGCGCTACTACGAGGGCCAGCAGAACGTCGACCCCATCGAGCTGCTCGCCATCGAGCGCGCGAAGGGCGTCTTCGGCGCCGAGCACGCCAACGTCCAGCCCTACTCCGGCTCGCCCGCCAACCTCGCCGTCTACATGGCGTTCCTGGAGCCCGGCGACCCGGTCATGGGCCTGTCGCTGCCGATGGGCGGCCACCTCACGCACGGCTGGTCGGTGTCGGCCACCGGCAAGTGGTTCCGGCCCGTCCGCTACGACGTGCGCGCCGACACGGGCCGGGTCGACATGGACCAGGTGCGCGACCTCGCCCTCAAGGAGCGGCCGAAGCTGATCTGGTGCGGCGGCACCGCGGTCCCGCGGACGATCGACTTCCCGGCGTTCGCCGAGATCGCCCGGGAGGCCGGCGCGGTCCTGGCCGCCGACATCGCGCACATCGCGGGCCTGGTCGCCGGCGGCGCGCACCCGTCCCCGATCGGGCACGCCGACGTCGTCACGACCACCACGCACAAGACGCTGCGCGGTCCCCGCGGCGCCATGATCCTTTCGACGGCGGAACACGCGAAGGCGGTCGACAAGGCCGTGTTCCCCGGCCTTCAGGGCGGGCCGCACAACCACACGACGGCCGCGATCGCCGTCGCGCTGAAGGAGGCGGCGCGGCCGGACTTCGCCGGGTACGCGCGGCAGGTCGTCGCGAACGCCAAGGTGCTGGCCGCCGCGCTGCTGGACCGCGGCTACGACCTGATCTCCGGCGGCACCGACAACCACCTCATCCTCATCGACCTGACCGGCAAGGGAGTGGCGGGCAAGCCCGCCGCGCAGGCTCTCGACCGGGCCGGCATCGAGCTGAACTACAACGCCGTCCCGTTCGACCCGCGCAAGCCCTTCGACCCGTCCGGGCTGCGGCTCGGCACCGCCGCGATCACCACCCGGGGGATCGGCGAGGAGCACATGCCGCAGCTCGCGGCGTGGATCGACGAGGTCGTGCAGGCCACGGCCAAGCAGGACGAGGCGGTCCTGGACCGGGTCGCCGGGCAGGTCCGCGACCTGCTCGCGTCCTACCCGATGCCCGGCTGGCGGTCCGCGCCCTGACGCTCAGCGCGGGCGCAGCAGCGTGATCATGCGCCAGGCCCCGGGGTCGGCGAGGGGCACCGCGTCCTCGCCGGCCCCGAAGTCGCCGTACTGCGCGACCGCCTCCAGCCCGCCCGCGAGGCGGATCGCGGCGTCCAGCTCGGTGGCCGTCCAGAACCGGTAGGGCACGACGTCGCGGACGACCCGCGGCTCCGTGCCCTCCCCGGTGATGGTCATCGTCACGCGGTCGTCGGCGATCTGGGTGACCGGGTCCAGCCGGTCGGACGGCTCGCCCCAGCGCACGCTCGCCCGGACGCCGTCCCGCTCGACCGTCCAGCCGGTGCTGACGCTCGGATCGTCGCCCAGCCGGTCCCGGGGATGAGACATCTCGAGGACGTAGAGGCCGCCGGGGGACAGGTGCGCGGCGGCGCACCGCAGGTGCGCCACGAACGCGTCCAGCGTCATGAGGTGGGACGTGGAGTCCAGCATGGTCGCGACCAGGTCGAACCGGCGGCCCAGCGCGAACCGCGTCATGTCGCCCTCGACCACCTCCAGGCCGACGCCGTCGCGTTCGGCCTCGCGGGCCGCGTAGGCGCACATGCGCGGGTTCAGGTCGAGCGCCGTCGCGGCCAGCCCGCGGCGGGCGAACTCGCGGGCGTGCTCGGCGGGCCCGGCGGCCAGCTCCAGCGCCGTGCCGGGCGCGAGGCCCTGCTCGGCGCACCACCCGAGCAGGACGTCCACCTCGGCCGGCACGTCGCGGAACGAGCACGCCAGCTCGTACGCCCAGGGGTCGTCATATACGCCGCTCACCCGCCCATCCTGCCAGCGCCCCCGGCTCGGCGGGACGGCCGTCCAGCCGCAGCCTGATCTCCACGATCGCGGTGTCCTCGGTGCGCCGCGTCCGCCCGCCGAGCGAGGTCAGCAGCCGCCGCATCCGGGCGTTCTCGCTCAGCGCGGTCGCGCGCACCTCCACCAGGCCGCGGTCCCTGGCCAGCGCGAGGAGCAGCTCGGCGAGGCCGCGGCCGAGCCCGCGGCCCTGCCAGGCGTCCTCGACCAGGAACGCGACCTCGGCGGCGCCCGGGTCGCGGACGAGGACCAGGTGCGCCAGCGCCAGCAGCGACCCGTCCGGGCCCTCGGCGACCAGCGTCAGGCCCCGCGAGGGATCGCAGAACCGCTCGAACGACCGGCGCGGCGGGTACGGCTTGGGGCTGAAGTAGCGCATCCGGCGGCTGTCCAGGGAGCAGCGCTCGTGCAGCGCCCGCACGGCGTCGCCGTCGCGGGGCTCGACCGGCCGGACGACCGCCTGCGTGCCGTCGCGCAGCGCGATCCGCCGGAACGCCGACGGGGGCGGCACCGTCGGGAGCGCGGCGCGCACCAGCGCGTCCGCGCGCGCCGCCTCCGTCGCGGTGAAGGGCAGCCCGGTGCGCCGGAGCCGGACCGAGCGTCCGCGCACCGGGATCAGGAGGTCGCAGCGGTCGGGTTCCTCGCCGCCCGGGGCGTCCCAGCGGGCCTCGTCGGCGCGCAGCAGCTCCCCGAGGATCTCGGGAACCGCGTTCGGCCGGGCCCGGAGCCGGGCCGCCAGGGCCAGGGCGCGGGTCGGCTCGTCGACCAGGTCGTGGGGGCGCGCGGGGAGCACCGCGGTCCGGGTCCCGCCCGCCGCGCCCAGCGCCTCGGCGAGGGCGCGCGCGTCCGGGCCGCCGCGCGGGACGTCGACGATGAACTCGTCCACCACCCCGTCGGCGTCGAGCTGGACCGACAGCCCGAGGATGTTGGCGCCGCGCCGGGCCAGCGCGGCCGTGAGGGAGGCGAGGCGGCCCGGGCGGTCCTCGATCTCGGTGCGGATGCGCAGCAGCGGCATGGGACGTTCCCTCCGGGGGCCGGGGCCCGTTCGTGTCCGGTGCGGTCGCCGACAAGGTTCGCCGACGCGTGTTACGCGGTCGCTACGTCATCGTGTGCCAGGGGTTTCACATTCCGGACGGGGGTTGAGCCGACCGCTTCGAGCGCCTAGCGTGCGGTGAGTGATCGACCCCGTGACCGGTGAGCGTGTCAACGACCGACCGCGGCGCGGCCCGTCCCCGACGAGGCTTCCGCTGCTCCTCCCCGGTTCGCTCAGCGAAGAGCAGCGAGCCGTCTACGAGGCGGTGACGGGCGGGCCCCGCGCCGGCGACCGCAACCCTCCCTTCCCTCTGGCCGATGACATCGGGCGCCTCCAGGGCCCGTTCAACGCGATGCTCTACAGCCCTCCCGTCGGGCTGCCGCTGCAGGACCTCGGCGCCGCGCTGCGCTTCCGCACCGGATTCACCAGGCGCGAGCGGGAGATCGCGACCCTCGTCGTGGCGGCGCACCTGCGCTCCGACTTCGAGTGGTACGCCCATGAGCGGATCGGGCGCCGGCAGGGGCTCGCCGACGAGGAGACGGACGCGCTGCGCGAGGGCCGCGCGCCGATGCTCGCCGACGTCCGCGAGCGGGTCGTGTACGAGGCGGCGCACCAGCTCGTGGCCGAGGGCGACCTCGCCGACGCCGTGTACACCGAGGCGGTGGCCACGCTCGGCCGCACCGCCCTCGTCGAGCTGGTCACACTCGTCGGTTACTACCAGGTGCTCGCGCTGCAGTTGCGCGTGTTCCGCGTCGGCGTCCCCGACGGCGAGGCCGCGCCCGAGTGGCCCGCCGCGGAGGACGGGTATGAGTGAGGTGCTGCGCACGGTGCGGCTCGTCCTGCACCCGGTGTCGATGCGCGACCACGGCGCCCTGCTGACGCACTGGACGGGCCCCCTCGTGCGGCGCCACCTGTTCGACGACCGGGTGATCACTCCGGTGCAGGTCAGTGAGATCATCGAGGCCAGCGAGCGGGACTTCGCCACCGAGGGCTACGGGCTGTGGGCGCTGCGCTCCGCCCCCTCGTCCCCGGGCGGCGGCGCGGCGGCGCGCGGCGGCCCGCTGGCCGGCGTGGCCGGGCTCAGCCACCACGAGGGGCCGCTCGGCCACGGCGTGGACGTGGAGATCCTCTACAGCCTGGAGCCCGACCACTGGGGGCGTGGGCTGGCCGCCGAGGCGTCCCGTGCCGTCCTCGACTACGCGTTCGGGGTGGTGGGCGTGCACCGGATCACCGCCGAGATCGACACGGCCAACCCCGCGTCGTCGGAGATCGCGCTCCAGCTCGGGATGCGCCGGTGGCGGGAAGGCCCCGCCGGTCCCGACGGTGCCGCGTACTATGCCGCCGAACGCTCCCGCTGGATCGGATCCCGTCGAATCGCCGACGCCGTACCCTAGAATCCGTTGCCGACTGTTGATTTTGCTGCGGAATGCAGCAGGATGAGCGCATGAGCTCCTCCCCGGGCCGGGCGCCCCTGGCTCCCGGCTTCGCCAACGGTGGCGTCTCCCACTGGTACCGGGCGGCCGGGCGCCCCGCCCCCGGCCCCCGCCTGCCGGGCCCGTGCACCGCCGACGTGTGCGTCGTCGGCGCCGGCTACACCGGGCTCTGGACCGCCTACTACCTCAAGCGCGACAGTCCCGACCTGCGGATCGTCGTGCTGGAGCGCGAGTTCGCGGGGTTCGGCGCGTCCGGCCGCAACGGCGGCTGGGTGCTGGGGGAGATCGCGGGGTCCCGGGAGCGCTACGCCGCCCGGCACGGCCGTCCCGCCGCGATCGCGCTTCAGCACGCCATGTTCCGGGCGGTGGACGAGGTCGTCCGCGTCGCGGGCGCCGAGGGCGTCGACGCCGGCCTGGTCAAGGGCGGCGTCCTGCACGTGGCCCGGAACGCGGCCCAGCGCGCCCGCCTCGCCGCCCTGGTCGACGAGGCGCGCGAGTGGGGCTGGAGCGACGACGACCTCGTCCCGCTGCCCGCCGTCGAACGCGACGAGCGGCTGCGCGTCGAGGGCGCGACCGGCGCCGCGTGGAGCCCGCACGCCGCGCGCGTGCAGCCCGCCGCGCTCGTCCGGGGCCTCGCCGCGGCGGTCCGGCGGCTCGGCGTGCAGATCTACGAGCGGACGCCGGTCGTGCGGATCGACCCGCGCAGGCCGGGCGGGCCGGCCGCCGCCGTCACGCCGTTCGGGACCGTCACCGCCGAGCACGTGCTGCGGGCCACCGAGGGCTTCACCGCGGCGCTGCCCGGCCACCGCCGCGACTGGCTCCCGATGAACAGCTCGATGATCGTCACGACGCCGCTGCCCGCCCGCACCTGGAAGGCGATCGGGTGGGAGCGCCGGGAACTGCTCGGCGACATGGCGCACTACTACATGTACGCGCAGCGCACCGCCGACGACCGCATCGCCTTCGGCGGCCGGGGCCGCCCCTACCGGTACGGGTCGCGCGTCGACGACGGCGGGCGGACGGAGCCGGCCACCGTCGACGCGCTCTGGACGATGCTCACCGGCATGCTCCCCGCCGTCGCCGACGAGGGCGCGGTGGAGCACGCCTGGTCGGGCGTCCTCGGCGTCCCCCGCGACTGGTGCGCGACGGTCGTCCTCGACCGCGCGACCGGGCTCGGCCACGCCGGCGGCTACACCGGCCACGGCGTCGCCACCGCGAACCTCGCCGGCCGCACCCTCCGCGACCTCGTCCTGGGCCACGACACCGACCTGACGGCGCTGCCGTGGGTGGACCGCCGCGTCCGCCGGTGGGAGCCCGAACCCCTGCGCTGGCTCGGCGTCCACGCGATGTACGCCCTCTACCGCGCGGCCGACGCCCGCGAGTCGTCCGCGCCGTCCGCGCGCACCTCGGGCCTGGCGCGCCTCGCCGACCGGATCACCGGTCACTGACGAGCCGCTGGACGTCCCCGTACGACGGCACGGAAGGGGCGCCGCCCTCTCCGGTGACGCCGAGGGCCGCGGCGACCGTCGCGCCCAGCGCCGTGCGGAACAGCAGCGACCCTGTGCTCACCCGGTGCACGCCGAGCCGGGCGAGCCACGGGTACTCGCTCTTTCCCGGCAGGTACAGCACGTTCAGCGGCAGGTCGACGGCGTCCAGGACGGCGCGGATGCCGGCGTCGCCGGCGATCCCGGGGACGAAGATCCCGTCCGCTCCCGCCTCCGCGTACGCCCGTGCCCGCCGCAGCGTCTCGTCCAGGTCCGGCGTGCCGAGCCAGAACGTGTCGGTGCGGGCGTTGAGGAACAGTTGCGGCGCGGCCTCCTTGACGGCGGCGATGACGGCCGCCTGGTCGCCGGCGGGCGCGAGGGTCCCGTCTGCGCGGCCGTCCTCCAGGTTGACCCCGGCGATCCCGAACGAGGAAAGTTCGGCGGCGAGTTCGGCCACGTCGCCGGGGCGGTCGGAGAACCCGCCCTCGATGTCGACGGTCACCGGGACGGGCAGCCGCGCCAGCGTCCGGGCGAGCGCCACCGTCTCGGCGCGCGTGCCGCCGGCCGCGTCGGCCTTCCCGGCCGCCGCGGCGACGCCGAGGCTGGTCGTGCCGATCGCCGGGAAGCCCGCCTCGGCCAGCGCCGCGCCGCTCGCGAAGTCCCACGCGTTCGGCAGCACCAGCGGACGGTCGCCGTGGTGGAGCCGCCGGAACAGGCCCGCCTTCTCCGCGTCCCCGAAGTCCATGCCGCCAATCTAGGGGCGGGTCGTTTCACCTTCCGTCGAAGCGTCCGCCGCGCCAGGTGGGGAGGGGCCGGCGGTCCGCGGCCACGTCGAAGGCGGCACGGGCCAGCAGGCGGGTGGAGTCGAGCGTGGGCAGCGGCGAGGCCTCGGGGGTGACCAGGAGCGGGATCTCGGTGCACACCAGGGCGACGGCGTCGCACCCGCGCCCGGCGAGGCGCTCGATGATCCGGACGTACTCGCGGCGCGACTCCTCGGTGAAGACCCCGTTGACCAGCTCGTCGAAGATGATCCGGTGGACGGTCTCCCGGTCGACCGGGTCCGGGACCTCGGCGGCGATGCCGCGTGCGGCCAGCTCGCGCGGGTAGAGCGGGCCGTCCATGGTGTAGCGGGTGCCGAGCACGCCGACCCGCGTCCGGCCGTCGCGGGCGGCCTGGTCGGCGACGACCTGGACGAGGTGCAGGCCGGGGAGCGCCAGCTCGTTGCCGGGGTGTTCGAGGGCCAGGTGCGCGGTGTTGTCGGGGCAGACGAAGAAGTCCGCGCCGGCCGCGGCGAGCCGCCGGGCGCTCTCGGCCAGGATCCTCCTGATCGGGGCGTGGTCCCCGGCGTCCCACGAGGGCATGCTGCGTGCGAGCGCGATGAGGTCGAGCGTCACGTCCGGGTGGTCGTCGGGGCCCAGCTCACGGAAGCCCTCATGGCAGAAGGTCCGGAAGCACAGCGCGGCGCCTTCCGCGCTGTGGGCGAGGATGCCGAGGTGCCTCATGCTCAGTCCTGTTCGTTGTGGCGAACAATCGTCCAGTACAGTGAACACTACCCTCGGAGGACGGGAGCGGGCGAGTGGATGTGATCGCGGTGATCGCGGCGTCGATCCGGCGGGAGCGCGAGCGCGCCGGGATGTCCCAGACGGAGCTGGCCCGGCGCGCGGGCCTGGCCAAGTCGACGCTCTCCCAGCTGGAGTCCGGCGCCGGTAACCCGAGTGTCGAGACGCTCTGGGCTCTGGGGACGGCGCTGAACGTCCCCTTCAGCCGGCTGGTGGACCCGCCGCGCCCGGCCGTCCGGGTGATCCGGGCGGGGGAGGGGCCGGCCGCGCACTCCGACCGGGCCGACTACACCGCGACGCTGCTGGCGTCGTCCCCGCCGCACGCGCGCCGCGACCTCTACCGCGTCACGGCGGAGCCCGGCGAGGCCAGGGTCTCCGACCCCCACCCGCCGGGCACGACCGAGCACGTCGTCCTCAGCGCCGGCCGCGCCACGGCCGGGCCCGCGTCCGGGCCGGTGGAGCTGGGCCCCGGCGACTACCTCACCTACCCCGGCGACGCTCCGCACGTCTTCGAGGCCCTGGTGCCCGGCACGGCCGCGGTCTTCGTGATGGAGCACCTCTAGCGTCAGGCGAGCAGGGAGGTGAGCCGGCCGAGGTCCGCCAGGTCGGCCAGGCCGTGGACGAGGTCGGTGATCTGGTCGGCCCGGGCGTCCGGGACGCGGCGGGCGGCGTTGAGGCGGAACTTCGTCGCGAGCTCCTCGGCCGAGAGGGGGTTGCCCGGGCCGCCCCGGTTGGCGTCCACGCGCTCCTCCAGGAGCGCGCCGTCGCGGGTGCGGACGCGCAGCACGGCCGGGAACTGGTGCGGGAAGATCTCGTCGCAGCGTGCGTCCGGGACGCAGCCGACCCGGGCGGCCAGCGCCAGCCGGGCGGGGTCGGCGGCGGCCTCGTCGGTGAAGTCCTCGTGGAAGACGCCGAGGCCGCCGCCGCCGAGCAGGGCCGCCGCGACGGTGTAGGGCCCGGAGAACGCGGCGTGGTACCCCGACCGGGGACGGATCTTGTCCTCGTGCGGCTCGCCGATCGTCCGCAGCACGGGGGTCGGCGCGCCGAGCTCGATCGTGTCGACGTCGGCCGGGTCCAGCCCGCGGGAGCGCAGCCGGAGGGCGGCGTCGATGCCGGCGTGCGTGAAGTGGTTGCACGGGTACGGCTTGAAGAAGATGCCGGGCAGTTCCCAGCGCTCGCCGAGGTCCGAGGTGAGGGCGTCGAGGTCGACCCGGTCGCCGCAGAACGCCTGGAGCATCCCGAAGCGGCCTTCGAGGACGGTCGGCGGGCCGGTGATCCCGGTGCGGGCGAGCCCGGCGGCGGTGACGGCGGCGTGCGCGGCCCAGCCGCAGTGGATCCGCTTGACGGTGCCGCCGGTGCGGTTGGCCTCCAGGATCCCCGAGCCCATGCTCGCGGCGATGCCCATGGCGTCGGCGATCCCGGCGGCGTCCAGGCCGGACAGCATCGCGGCGGACGCGGCGGCGCCGACGGCGCCGCAGATGGCGGTGGCGTGCTGGCCGCGCTCGAAGAACACCGAGTTGCCGAGCTCGCGGTCGTACCCGGCCATGCCGAGCCGGACGGTGATCTCGACGCCGACGCCCACCGCGTCCAGCAGCCGGGCGCCGCCGGCGCCGTGCGCCTCGGCCGCGGCGAGCGCGGCGGGCACGACCGACGCCGACGGATGCAGGACGGACGGCAGGTGCGTGTCGTCGAAGTCCAGGGAGTGGGCGAGCGTCCCGTTGAGCAGGGCGGCGCTCGGCTCGGGCAGGCGCGTGCCGGTGCCGATCGCGGTGGCACGGCCCTGCCCGCCCCATTCGGCGACGAGCTCTCCGACGGCCCGCGCCGGCCGCTCACCTGTCGCGGCCAGGCTGTTGCCCAGGGCGTCCAGGACGCGCCGCGCCGCGTCGGCGCGCAGCTCCGGGGGCAGCCCGCGGGAGGCGACGGTGGCCGCCAGGCCGGCGAGCCGCTGGACGGGGGTCACGCCGCCACCGCCGCGAGGGGGCGGACGGGGGATCCGGTGCCGCCGGTGATCCTCAGCGGCGCCAGCACGAACACGAACTCGTGCAGCCCGGCCTCGGCGAGCGCCTCCAGGGCGAGGTGCTCCAGGATGAAGATCCCCGACTCCACCAGCAGGATGCGGTGCACGGGCAGGACGCTGTGCCCCGCGCCCGCCGGGATCTGCTCGTAGGCGGTCGTGTCGGCGCCCGTCGCGGCCACGCCGCGGCCGGCCAGCCAGCGGGCGGCGGACGGCGTCGCGCCCGGGACGCCGGTCTCCCGGCCCAGGTAGGCGGTCGCGTCCGCGAAGTTGCGCGACCACCCGGTGCGGATCAGCGCCACGTCGCCGGCGCCCGGCTCGGTCCCGGCGCGCGCTGCGGCCAGGTCCAGGTCCTCGGCGGTCACGCCGTAGCCGGGCGGCAGCGTCGCCATGCCGTGGACCGCCGCCACGTCCAGCAGCACCCCCCGGCGCAGCAGGCCCGGCAGGTTCTCGGCGCCGTGGCTGGTGAAGGCGCCGCCGCGCTGGGCGTCGGCGGCGGAGATCCCGCCGTGCAGCTCCCCGTCGTGGCTGACGTGGGAGAGCGCGTCGATGTGGGTGCCGACGTGCCCGCCGGTCACGATGATCTCGTTGGCCGCCGAGCCGCCGTCGGGGCGCTCCATGTCGCCGTGCCTGCGGATCAGCGTCATGCGGAACCCGGGGTGGTTGGGCGAGCAGGGCATGCCGGTGAAGAACGGCTGGCCCAGCTCGATCAGCCGGACCCCTCCGGCGACGGCCGCGAGCAGCGGATCCTGCGAGTTCATCGGTGGCCTTCCTTGACGGGCGGGGCGGTGGAGTCGGCGGACGCGGCGGCGTCGAGCAGCCATGCGGCGCGCTCGACGACCGCCTTGTCCACGAATCGGCCGGCGGAGTCGATCCATGCGGCCCGGCGAGCCGGGTCCCCGCGTTCGGCGAGCCGGCTCATCAGGTCCCGCGCCCATGCGACCTCGTCCGGGTCGGGTGCGGACGCCTCGTGCACGACGGGGATCTGCGCGGGGTGGATGACCGAGCGTCCGAAGAACCCGGCCCGCCGCCCGGCGAGCGTGTCGGCGCGCAGGCCGTCCAGGTCGCGGACGGCCGTCCAGACGCTTTGCGGCGGGGACGGGAGCCCGGCGGCGCGGGCGGCCACGACGACGCGGGAGCGCGGCCACGCCAGCGCGTCGCCCCCCGCCACCCGCAGGTCGGCGGACAGGTCGGCCTCGCCCAGCGATATCCCGGCGACGAGCGGGTGCGCGGTGGCGAGCGCGAAGGCGTTCTCCACGCCGAGCGCCGACTCCAGGACGGGGAGCACCGGGACGCCCAGCGCGTCGGCGGCGCGGCGCAGTTCGGCCGGGTGCTCGCACTTGGGGATCCGTACCCCCGCGAGGCCGCTCGGAGCGGCCGCGAGGAGCGCGATGTCGTCGGCGCCGTCCGGGGTGGCGGGCGCGTTGATCCGCACGTGGGCGGTGCGTCCGGCGTCCAGCGCGCCCAGGGCGTCCAGGACGGCCCGGCGGGCGGCCTGCTTGGCCGGCGGCGCGACCGCGTCCTCCAGGTCGAGGATCACCGCGTCGGCCGCCGAGGCCAGTGCCTTGGCCATCCGGTCCGGGCGGTCGCCCGGGACGTAGAGCCAGGTCCGCGGCGTCACCTGATCACGCCCTTGGCCCGCAGGTCCTCCAGCCCGGCCCCGTCCACGCCGTAGCGGGCGAGGATCTCGGCGGTGTGCGCGCCGAGCGGCGGCCCGGCCGAGGTGATCCGGCCCGGCGTCCCCGACAGCCGGAACAGCACGTTCTGCATCCGCACCGGGCCGAGCTCGTCGTCGGGGACGGAGGCGATGGTGCCGAGCGCCTCGAACTGCGGGTCGGCCATCACGTCGGCGGCGGTGTAGACGGGGGCGACGGCGGCCTGCGCCTCCTCGAACGCCTTGACGACCTCGTCGCGGTCGCGCCTGGCGATCCACGACCCGACCGCCTCGTCCAGCACGTCGGCGTGCCGGGCGCGCTGCGTCCCCGTCGCGAACCAGGGCTCGTCGATCAGCTCGGGGCGGCCGACCAGCCGCATCACCCGCTCGGCGATCGACTGGGCGCTGGTGGAGATCGCGACCCAGCCGCCGTCGCGGGTCCGGTAGGTGTTGCGCGGCGCGTTGTTGTGCGAGCGGTTCCCGGTGCGGGCCTGCAGCTCGCCCAGCTGGTCGTAGGTGATGATCTGCGGGCCGAGCAGGGTGAGGATCGGCTCGATGATGGCCAGGTCGACCACCTGGCCCTCGCCGGTCGCCTCCCGCGCCCGCAGCGCGGTCATCACCGCGAACGCGGTGGTCAGCGCCGCGATCCCGTCGGCGAGGCCGAAGGGCGGCAGGGTCGGCGGGCCGTCCGGCTCGCCGGTGATCGCGGCGAATCCGCTCATCGCCTCGGCGAGCGTGCCGAACCCGGGCCGCCGGGCGTAGGGGCCGGTCTGCCCGAACCCGGTGACCCGGGCCAGCACGAGCCGCGGGTTGATCCTGCGCAGCTCGTCCGGGCCGATGCCCCAGCGCTCCAGCGTCCCGGGACGGAAGTTCTCGATCACCACGTCGGCGTCGGCGGCCAGCCGCCGGAACAGCTCCTGGCCCTCGGGCGAGCCGAGGTAGAGCGTCATCGCCTTCTTGTTGCGGCCGAGCATCTTCCACCACAGGCCGACGCCGTCGCGCTGCGCTCCGTGGCTGCGCACCGGGTCCCCCGCCGGATGCTCGATCTTGATGACCTCGGCCCCGAAGTCGCCCAGCAGCGTCGCGGCGAGCGGTCCGGCGAACAGCGTGGCCGTGTCGAGGACCCGGACTCCGGACAGGGCGTCGGTCATGGGACGGCACCGCCTTCGCTGGTTGTTTCTCTTAGAGAAACGTCAATGGAGTGTGCGACCGGCTCGCGAGGCGACCCGGAGTCTTCAAGTTGGCACTGCGTAGCGAGTTTCGTCAAGTTTCACCTAGATATTGACCCAATGGCGTGACGGATGCCACCATGACGCAACACTGACCTGCTGTTCCTCTAAGCGGAACACTCATCAGAGGGCAGGAGCCTACGGGCAGGAGAGATGAATGTCGGCTCGCAAGCTCGCCGCCGGGCTCGGCGCGTGCGCGGTCCTGCTGGCCGCGGCCGGCTGCGGCGGCTCGGCGCCGTCCGGTGCGGCCGGGGTGGCGGCCGGGCGCGACGAGGGCCCGGTCAAGATCGGCGCGCTGCACCCGGTCAGCGGAGCCAACGCCGTCGACGGCCAGCAGATGCGGCGCGGCGCGCGGATGGCGGTGGAGGCGATCAACGCCGCCGGCGGCATCCGGTCCCTCGGCGGTCGCAAGGTGGAACTGGAGACGGGCGACACCCAGGGCAAGGCGGAGGTCGGCCAGAGCGAGGCCCAGCGCCTCATCTCCGCGGGCGCGGTCGGGCTCGTCGGCACCTACCAGAGTGCCGTCAGCACGAACGTCGCGGTCGTCGCCGAGCGCAACCGGGTGCCGTTCGTCATGGACGTCACCGCCTCGGACGCGATCTTCGCCCACGGCTACCGGTACGCCTTCCGGGTCCAGCCGGGCAGCGCCGCGATCGCGGGCGCCGCCGCCCGCTACCTCAAGGAGGTCTCGGAGCGGGCGGGCAAGCCCGTCCGCAAGGTCGCGTTCCTGCACGAGCAGACGGACTTCGGCAGCGGCGCCGCCGAGGCGTTCTCCGCGGCGGCGAAGCGGCTCGGCATCGAGGTCGGCCCGGACATCAGCTACGACGCGCTCACCGTGTCCGACCTCACCGCGCAGATCACGCAGGTCAAGGCGTCCGGCGCGGACGTCCTCGCCGTCGCCGGCTACTACCGCGACAGCCTGCTCGCGGCCAAGGCCGTCGCCGCGGTCAAGCCCGCCCTGAACGCGATCTGGGGCGTGTCCAACGGCGCCTACGACCAGCCCAAGTTCGTCACCGACGGCGGCGCCGCCGCAGAGCGGATCTTCAGCACCAACTACCACTTCGACGCCCGGAGCCCGCAGACGGAGAAGCTGCGGGCCGACTACCAGCGGCGCTACGGCGCCCCCATGCGCACGGGCGCGGTCCTCGCCTACGACGCGGTCCAGGTGATCGCACAGGGCGTGGAGCGCGCGGGCACCACCGACGCGGAGAAGGTGCGCGACGCGATCGCGACCTCGAAGGTCGAGCCCCTCACGGTCGGCACCGGCCCGATCTCCTTCGCCCCGAACGGGGACAACCGCAACGCCCTGCCCGTCCTCATGCAGGTGCAGGGCGGCGGGGTCAAGCAGGTCTACCCGCCGGAGAAGGCCGAATCCCAGCCCAACTACTCGGTGACGTGGCGGTCATGAGCGACATCGGAACCAAGGCCCAGTCCCCTCCCACCCCCGCCGTCCGGCGCCGTCTCCCCGGCGGCGTGACGGCGGCCGTCCTCAAGCGCGCCGCCGTCACCGGCGGCCTGGTGGCGGCCGCGATCGCGGTCGCCCTGATCAAGTCCGGCAGCGGCCTCGTCGTCTGGCAGTCGGTGGTCACCGGCCTGCTGATGGGCGGGCTGTACGGTCTCATCGCGATGGGCCTCACGCTCATCTTCGGCGTGCTCGACATCGTGAACTTCGCGCACGGGGCGCTGCTCGCCATCGCGATGTTCATCGCGTTCGGCGTCGTGCAGGGCACCGGCCTGCACCCCTACCTGACGCTGCTGGTCGCCGTCCCCGCGCTGTTCCTGATCGGGGCGGCCGTGCACCGCGGCCTGCTCGGCGGGACGGGCGGCGCGTCGCTGGAGAACCAGCTGCTCATCACGCTCGGCCTGTCGCTGCTGCTGGAGAACGGCCTGCTGATGTTCTTCGGCGCCGAGCCCAAGAACGTCGCGCTGCCCGGCGACTTCCAGTTCTCGCTGTTCGGCGCGGTCGTGTCGGGCGCCCGGCTGTACGCCTTCCTCGGCGCCGTCCTGATCGGCGCGGCGCTGTTCTGGATGCTGCGCCGCACCCGGTTCGGCACGGCGATCCGCGCGGTGGCCGGGAACCGGGCTGGCGCGGAACTGGTCGGCGTGAACGTCCGCCGCGTCCACACGCTGACGTTCGCGATCGGCACCGCCTGCGCCGGAGCGGCGGCCGTGCTGGCCGCGCCGCTCGTCACGGTGACGCCCACGCTCGGCGAGCAGTTCAACATCACCGCCTTCGTCGTGGTGGTGCTGGGCGGCATGGGCAACGTGGCGGGGGCGCTCGCGGGCGGGCTGCTCATCGGGCTGGTCGAGCAGCTCACCACGATCTACATGGACGGCCAGAGCTCGCTGCTCGGCGTGTTCGCCGTCTTCCTGGTCGTGCTGTTCCTCCGCCCGCAGGGACTGTTCGGGAGGCGAGCATGACCGGCATCACCCTCACCGGCCGCCCCGGCGCCGGCGCGGCCCGCCCGGCGAAGGCGCCGCCGCTGCGGCCGCAGAACCGGCAGCTCGCCGTCCTGGCGGTGCTGCTGCTCCTGGCGATCCCGCTGCCGCTGGTGCTGCCGCCCGCGCAGGGAGCCGTCGCCGTCCGCATCCTGATCTTCGCGCTGATGGCGATCGGCTGGAACGTGATGAGCGGGTTCGGCGGCATGTTCAGCTTCGGGCACGCCGCGTTCTTCGGCCTCGGCGCCTACACCAGCGCCTACCTGCTGGTCGAGCACGGGGTGTCGCCCTGGATCGGGATGCTCGCCGGGATGGCGGTCGCGGCGGCCGTCGCCGTGGTCATCGGGTTCTTCGCGTTCCGCTACCGGCTCAAGGGCGCCTACTTCGCGCTGGCGACGTTCGCGTTCGCCGAGATGCTCCGGCTGGTGGTCACCACGACGGAGTTCACGGGCAAGGCGGTCGGGTTCACCGTCCCGCTGATCCAGGGGTCCTCGCTCTGGAAGATCCAGTTCGCGGCGGACTCGCCCGCCTACTTCTGGATCGCGCTCGCCCTCGCGGGCCTCGCCGCCCTGGTCAGCATCCTGTTCCTGTACTCGCGGACCGGACGCTACGTCACCGCGATCCGCGACGACGAGCTCGCGGCGGCGTCCCTCGGTACGCCGGTCCTGCGGTACAAGCTGGTCACGGTCGCGCTGTCGGCCGCGATCACCGCCGTCGCCGGAGCCCTCTACACGCAGTACTACCTGTTCGTGAACCCGGATCTGGCGTTCGGGTCCTCGGTGTCGATCCAGGCGATCGCGGCCGTGGTCATCGGCGGCATCGGCACGGTCTGGGGCCCGGTCGCGGGCGCGGTCGTCCTGGGCTCGCTGTCGGACGTCACCGCGACGCTGCTGCGGACCCCGCCCGGCTTCCTGGACTTCCTGCAGGGGCGCAGCGGCCTGGACGTCGCGGTCTACGCGGTCCTGCTGATCCTGATCGTCCGGCTGCTCCCCAAGGGAATCGTCGGCACGATCGCCGCGAGGTGGCGCGGATGAGCCCGTCCGGCGAGACCGTGCTGACCGTGTCCGGCGTCGGCAAGCACTTCCGCGGCCTGCGGGCCCTGGCCGACGTCGACCTGCGGGTCGCCGAAGGCGAGATCCTCGGCGTCATCGGCCCGAACGGCGCCGGGAAGACGACGCTGTTCAACGTCATCTGCGGCGCCCTCGCCCCCGACGCGGGCCGGGTCGAGTTCGGCGGCCGGGACGTCACCGGCGCCTCGCCCGACCGCATCGCCCGCGCCGGTATGGTCCGGACGTTCCAGCTGATGCGGCCGTTCGGGAGCATGACCGTCCTGGAGAACGTCGCCCTGGCCGCCCAGCACCGCCGCCAATCGCCGCACCGCCTGCGGGCAGGGGCGATGGACGTCGTGGAGCGCGTCGGGCTCGGAGAGTGGGCGCACCGGGGCGCCACCGAACTGCCGACCGCCGGGCTCAAGCGGCTCGAACTCGCCCGCGCGCTCGCGATGCGGCCGAGGGTGCTGCTGCTGGACGAGGTCCTCGCCGGACTCGTCCCGGCCGAGCGCGAACCCGTCCTGGACCTGCTCGCCGCGCTGCGGGTGGAGGACGGCACGACGCTGCTGTTCATCGAGCACATCATGGCGGCCGTGATGCGGCTGTCGGACCGCGTCCTCGTCCTGGACCAGGGCCGGGTGCTGGCCGCCGGGACGGCCGCGGAGGTCACCTCCGACCCCCGCGTGATCGAGGCGTACCTCGGAGAGGAGCCGGACGATGCTGGCGATTGACGGGCTCTGCGCCGGCTACGGCCGCATGCGGATCCTGCACGAGGTCGACCTGCGGCTCGGCGAGGGCGAGATCGTCGCGCTCGTCGGCGCGAACGGCGCGGGCAAGACGACCACGCTGCGCGCGGTGTGCGGGCAGCTGAGGCCGACGTCCGGGACGGTCACGTTCGCGGGCGCGTCCACGGCCGGGCGGCGCCCGGACCAGCTCGTCCGGGACGGCCTCGTGCACGTTCCCGAGGACCGGGCGCTGTTCGGCACGCTCACGGTCGAGGAGAACCTGCGGATGGGCGCCTGGACCCGCCCGCCCGCCGAGGCCGCCGCCCGGATGCGGGAGGTGTTCGAGCTGTTCCCCGTCCTCGCCGAGCGCCGCGCGCAGATCGCGCAGACGTTCAGCGGCGGGCAGCAGCAGATGCTCGCGATCGGCCGCGCGCTGATGGCCCGGCCGAAGCTGCTCATGCTGGACGAGCCGTCCACCGGCCTTTCGCCCAAACTCACCTGGGCGGTGCTCGACGCGGTCAAGCGGATCCGCGACACCGGCGTCGCCGTGCTGCTCGTCGAGCAGAACGCCAAGCAGGCGCTCGGGATCGCCGACCGCGCCTACGTCATGGAGAGCGGATCGACCGTCCTGCACGGGACAGGCCGCGAGCTGGCCGGATCCGCCGAGGTCAGGAAGGCGTACCTGGGGCTGTGACGGATGCGGTGGAGGCCACGGCGCGGCTGGGGGAGTGGGTCGCGCGGCTGGACGCGGCGCGGGTGCCGGAGCCGGTGCTCGACCGGCTGTCGCTCGTCCTGCTCGACGTCATCGGCGTGACGGCGCTCGGCGCCGGGCTGGAGGAGACGAGCGCGATGCGCTCGGCGTGGAACGCGCCCGCCGGGCCCGCGCCGCTGATCGGCGCCGGGCGCTGCGTCACGGTCGACGCCGCCGCCTGGCTGAACGCGACGGCCCTCGTCTGCCTCGAACTGGACGAGGGCAACAAGTACGCCAAGGGGCATCCGGCGGCGCACGGCTTCCCGGCCGTGCTGGCGCTGGCGTCGGAGGTGGACGCCTCCGGGGCGGACACGGCCGCCGCCCTGCTCGCCGCCTACGAGGTGGCGTCACGGTTCGGGCGGGCGTCGCGGCTGCGGCCTGGCGCGCACCCGCACGGGAGCTGGGGCGTCGCGGGCGCCGCCGCCGGATGCGCCCGGCTGCTCGGCCTCGGCCCGGACGCCGTCGCCGCCGCGATCGACACCGGTGCGGGGCTTCCGGTCGCGGGGCACTTCGCGTCCGCGACCGACGGCAACCCGGTGCGCGACGCCTGGATGGGCGCGGCCAACATGTCCGGCCTGGTGGCGGCCCGGATGGCCGCGGCCGGGTCCGCCCGCAACACCGGGACGGCCGCGCTCTCGCTCGGGACCCTGCTGGGGGAGTTCGACCCGTCCGAGCTGACCGGCGGGCTCGGGGACCGCTGGGACATCGCGCACGGCTACTTCAAGCGGCACGCCTCCTGCTCGTTCACCCATCCGGCCGCCGACGCCGTCCTCGACCTGCGGCCCGGGCTCGACCCGTCCCGGATCACCGCGGTCCTGGTCGAGACGCACGCGCTCGGCGCCGGGCTGGGCTCGGCGCGCTGGCACAACCGGCTGTCGGCGATGTTCTCCACGCCGTTCGCCGTGGCCGCGGCCTTCCTGCACGGCGAGGTCGGACCGCGCACGAGCCTGGAGGACCCGCGGCTGCGGGCCCTCGCCCGGCGCGTCCGGCTGGTCGAGGCGGACGACCTGACGGCCCGGCTCCCGGACGAGCGCGCCGCGCGCGTCACCGTCGCGCTGGCCGACGGGACGACCCGGATCCGCGAGGTGCCGAACCCGGTGGGCGACGCCGACCACCGCCCCCTGGACGAAGGGGAGCTCCTGGCCCTGCTGAGGCGACGGCTGCCCGGACGCGAGGACCTGATCGGCAGGGCCGCGGCCTTCGCCCGCGAGCTGCCCGCCCTGGACCACGCCGGTGAGCGCCTGCGCGAACTCGCCGGCGCAGACGAGACGAAGGAGCCGAAGTGATGCGCGCCCTTGCCGTGACGCCGATCCATCTGCCGCCGGAGGAGATCCGAAGGAGGCAGGCCCGCTACGACCGGCTCGCCCCGCCGGGGCTGTCGGTCGAGCTGCGCGACGTCGGCCCCGCCGCGCCCGGTTCGCTGGACGACGAGGCGTCGATCCGCGCGTCCGAACATGAGGTCGCCGCCGCGCTGGCGCGGGCCGGGGACGGCTGGGACCTCGCCTTTCCCGACTGCGTGCTGGACCCGGCCGTGCCCGAGGGCCCTGCGCCCGCCGGCCACGCCGCCGACCAGGCCGTTCCGGTGAACGGCCTGCTCAGGCTGAGTAGTCTGTATCTTTCTGCGATGAATGTACGTTTCGGTGCGGTGGTGCGGAACGAGGCGATCGGTGCGGAGCTGCGCCGCCGCCTCACGGCCTACGGCCTGGACGCCCGCACCGCCGGGATCGAGGTGCTGGACCTGCCCTTCGACGCCGTCGCCGACGCGGGCGCCTGGAACGCCGCCCTCGGCGCGGCGGCGGATGCGCTCGCCGCCGCCGGGGCCACCGCCGTGATCAACGGCTGCTCGGCCGTCGACGTCGCGGAGCACCGCTTCGCGGCCCGGATCGTCGACCCCACGGCCCTGGCCCTGCGGCTCATGGTGATCGGGGGGAGCGCGTGACCGGCGGACCCGACCTCGTCGTCGCGGGCGCCGGCGGCGGCCTCGCCGGGGCGCTGCGCGCCGCCGAACTCGGCCTCAGCGTGCTCGTCGTCGAGGCGAGCGAGCACTTCCGGCGCGGCAACAACACCTCGATGTCGACCGCGATGTTCCCCGGCGCGGGCTCGCGCTGGCAGAAGGCCGCGGGCGTCGAGGACTCCCCGGACCGGTTCGCCGCCGACATCGCGGCCAAGACCGGCGGCCGCGCCGACGCCCGCCTCGCCCGCACGCTCGCCGAGGTCAGCGGCCCGCTCGTGGAGTGGCTCGCCGACTCGGCCGGGCTGCCGCTCTCCCTGGTCACCGACTTCAACTACCCCGGCCACTCCGTGCACCGCTGCCACTCCGTCCCCGGGCGGCACGGCTCCAGCGTGATCGACCACCTCGCCCGCCGCGTCCGCGAGCACCCGGGCATCGACCTGCTCGTCCCGGCCGCGCTCGTGGACGTGACGACCACGGGCGGCCCCGGTGCCGCCACCACCGTGCGCGGGGCGTTGGTCCGGTACCCGGACGGGACGCAGGAGGAGATCCCCGCCGGCGCCGTGCTCCTCGCCACCAACGGCTTCGGCGCCGACCGCGCCCTGGTGAGGCGCCACCTGCCCGAGATCGCGGAGGCCCTCTACCAGGGCGGCGAGCGGTCCCGCGGGGACGCGCTGCGCATCGGCGGCGGGCTCGGCGCCGCCACCGGCTACCTGGACGCCTACCAGGGGCACGGCGCCGTCGCCGCCGGCGCGGGCACCCTCGTCGGCTGGGCCACGATCATCCACGGCGGGATCATGGTGGACCTCGACGGGCGCCGGTTCGGCGACGAGACCCGCGGCTACTCCGAGTACGCCGCCGAACTGGCCGCCCGTCCCGGCTCCACCGGCTGGATCGTCCTGGACGAGACGATCTTCGAGCAGTGCCGGCCGTTCCAGGACTTCCGCGACACCGTCGAGTCGGGCGTCCTGGTCTGGGCCGACGATGCCGAGGGCCTCGCCGAGGCCACCGGCCTCCCCGCCGGGGCCCTCGCCCGCGAACTGGAGGCCGGCGCCGCCGCCGCGCGCGGGGAACGCCCCGACGAGCACGGCCGCACCCACTGGGAGCGCCCGCTCGCCGCCCCCTACGCCGCCGTCCGCGTCGTCCCCGCCCTCTTCCACACCCAGGGCGGGCTGCTCGTCGACGGTGACGCCGCGGTCGTCGACCCCGGCGACCGTCCCATCCCCGGCCTGTACGCCGCGGGCGGCGCCGCCGCCGGGATCTCCGGCCACGGCGCCGGCGGCTACCTGCCCGGCAACGGCCTGCTGCCCGCCTTCGGGCTCGCCTACCTGGCGGCCGGCGCCATCGCCCGCCGCACGACCACCCGCGAGAATTGAGGAGACCACCATGGCGACGACCGAGCTGCTGCTGAAGAACGTGCGGGTGGTCCGCCCCGACGCCCCCGAGGGCACCGAGCCCGAGCCCCTGGACATCGCCGTGAACGACGGCGCCATCGCGCGGGTCGCGCCCGGGCTGCCGGACGACGACGCCGCCACCGTGATCGACGGCCGCGGGCGGCTCGCCTTCCCCGGCGTCGTGGACGCCCACCAGCACTGGGGCATCTACAACGAGCTGGTGACCGACACCCGCACCGAGAGCCGCGCCGCCGCGCAGGGCGGCGTCACCACGGCCCTGACCTACATGCGCACCGGCCAGTACTACCTGAACAGGGGAGGACCGTACCGCGAGTTCTTCCCCGAGGTGCTCGGCGCCGCACAGGGCAACGCCTACGTCGACTACGCCTTCCACCTCGCGCCGATGATGGCCCGGCACATCGAGGAGATCCCCTACCTGGTCGAGGAGCACGGCGTCACCTCGTTCAAGATCTTCATGTTCTACGGCAGCCACGGCCTGCACGGGCGCTCGTCCGGCCAGAGCGACTTCCTCATGACGCCGCCGGACGAGCGCTACGACGTGGCCCACTTCGAGTTCGTCATGCGCGGCGTCCAGAAGGCCCGCGAGCAGCTCGCCGAGTACGCGCCGCACATCTCCCTGTCGCTGCACTGCGAGACCGCCGAGATCATGACCGCGTACACCAGGATGGTGGAGCGCGACGGGTCGCTGACCGGGCTGCGCGCCTACAGCGCGTCCCGGCCCCCGCACTCGGAGGGCCTCGCCGTCACGATCGCGTCCTACCTCGCGCACGAGACGGGCCTGCCCAACATCAACCTGCTGCACCTGTCGTCGGAGAAGGCGCTGTCGGCCGCGCTGACCATGGCGGGCGCCTTCCCGCACATCGACTTCCGCCGCGAGGTCACCATCGGGCACCTGCTCGCCGACGTCGACACCGCGCACGGCCTGGGCGGCAAGGTCAACCCGCCGCTGCGCGAGCGCTCCGACGTCGAGGCGCTGTGGCGGCACGTCCTCGCCGGCGAGGTCGACTGGGTCGTCAGCGACCACGCCTGCTGCCGGGACGAGATGAAGTTCGGCGCCGACCGCGACGACGTCTTCCTCGCCAAGTCCGGCTTCGGCGGCGCCGAGTACCTGCTGCCCGGCCTCGTGGGCGAGGGACTGAAGCGCGGCCTGCCGCTCCAGCGCGTCGCCCAGCTGACGTCCTGGAACCCCGCCCGGCGCTACGGGCTTCTCACCAAGGGCGCCATCGCCGAGGGGTACGACGCCGACATCGCCCTGGTCGACCCGGACGTGTCCTGGACGGTCCGCGCCGCCGACTCCGAGTCGACGCAGGAGTACACGCCGTTCGAGGGCTTCGCCATGACCGCGCGGGTCACCGACACCTTCGTGCGCGGCCGCCGCGTCTACGCCGACGGCGAGATCACCGGCGCTCCCGCCGGCCGCTACCTCCACCGCGGCCGCTGATCCCATTCCCTAGGATCGTCCAGTGACCAACCAGACCGCCGCTCCGGCCCCGGGGGGAACCGAGGTCGCCGGGCGCGTCGCCGACGTGCTGCTGCTGTTCGCCGGCGGGCCCGAGTACCTCGGCGTCACCGCCATCGGCCGCGAGCTCGGCATCTCCAAGGCCGTCGTGTACCGCATCCTGCAGTCGCTCGTGTCGCGCGAGATGCTGGAGGCGGGCACGTCCGGCTACCGGCTCGGGCCCGCCGCCGTCGCCCTCGGCGTGAGCGCGCTGCGGCGCTTCAACGTCCGCACCGTCGCCGCGCCCGTGCTGCGCCGGTTGCGGGACGAGACCGGCGAGACGACCACGCTGTCGGGGCTCGTCGGCGACGAGCGGGTCTACCTCGACCAGTTCGAGAGCCCCCGCGAGGTCAAGATGACCGTCGAGGTCGGGCGGCGGTTCCCGCTGCACGCGGGCTCCTCGGGCCGGGTGATCCTCGCGTTCCTGCCCGAGGAGCGGCGCGAGGCCGTGCTGGCCCGCCCGCTGGCGGCGCTCACCGACCGGACCGTCACCGGCGGGCCGGCGCTGCGCGCCGAACTCGCCGAGACGGTCCGGGAGGGCGTCGGCGTCTCCTTCGGCGAGCGTCAGGCCGACGCCGGGTCGGTCGCCGCGCCCCTCTTCGGCCCGGACGGCGAGGTCCACGGCTCCATCAGCGTGTGCGGGCCCCGGCACCGCTTCACCCCCGAGGCCGTCGAGCGGTACCGGACGCTGGTCCGCGACGCCGCCGAGGAGATCACCCGGACCTGGACCGCGCACCGTTAGAAGGTGCGGTAGTGCGTGCTCAGGCGCCCCTCGTCGTCCAGGACGTGGAAGGCGACGCCCGGGGGAGCGTCCAGGTCGGCGATGTCGCCCTCCTGCCAGGGCAGCCGGAGGGTCGACACGACGCCGGGCGCGACGAGCAGGGGCCGTCCCGCGAAGGTCGTGGCCGCCGCCGTGTGGGCGTGCCCGCACAGCACCGCCACGACCTGCGGGTGGCGCAGGACCACCTCGGCCAGGCGCCGCTCGCCGAACTGCCGGATCCCGTCCACGTACGGAATCTGGAGCCTCACGGGCGGGTGGTGGAAGCAGACGAACGCCGGAGCGTCCGGCGCCGCGGCCAGCCGCCGGTCGAGCCACCCGATCGTCTCGTCGTCGAGCCGCCCGTGGTCCTCGCCGGGGACGGTCGAGTCGCACATCAGGAAGGTGGCCCCGGCGATCTCGTGGGCGCGGTTGACCGGGCCGCCGCCCGGCGGCTCCTCCAGCAGGACCTCCCGGTACGGGCCGCGCCTGTCGTGGTTGCCGGGACAGGTCAGGACCGGATGCCCCGACGCGAGGACCTTGCGGGCCTGCTCGTACTCGGCGGGCTCGCCGTGGTCGGCGATGTCCCCGGTGACGAGGACGGCGTCGACCGGCACGCCGTTCAGGTGGTCCATGACGCGGGCCGCGCGTTCGGCCGGGCCCTCGCCGCCGTCCAGATGGGTGTCGCTGAGCTGCGCGAAAACAATCATGCCGCGAATCTAGACGCCGACCGGACCAGTATTAAGATCCAGTCTCATGCGCAAAGACTGGTCCGGTTCGGTCGACCTGCATCTGGACGTCGACCCCTCCGGGGGCCGCCGCGCCGGACTCGAACGCGCCCTCCGCGCAGCGATCAGGTCCCGGCGGCTGGCCCCGGGCGACGTCGTCCCGTCGACCCGCGCGCTGGCCGCCGAGCTGGGCCTGGCGCGCGGGACGGTCAGCGCCGCCTACGACCAGCTGACGGCGGAGGGCTACCTCACGGCCGTTCCCGGCGGACGAACGCGGGTCGCGGCGGGGCCCGCACCGGCGCCCGCGCCCGCGGAACCGGCGTCCGCCGAGGCGCCGGCGCACGACCTGCTGCCCGGGCGGCCCGACCTGAGCACGTTCCCCTCCACGGCGTGGTCGCGCTCGACGCGCCGCGTCCTCGCGTCCGCCCCGCCCGACGTGCACGCGCTCGGCGACCCGCGCGGGCGCCGCGAGCTGCGCGAGGCGCTGGCCGGATACCTCGGCAGGGCCAGGGGCGTGCACGCCGACCCCGCCCGGATCGTGGTCACGTCCGGTTACGCCCAGTCCCTCGGCCTCCTGGCCTCCGTCCTGCGGGACCTCGGCACGGAGTCGATCGCGATGGAGGAGCCGGGACATCCCTTCCACCGCGCGATCGTCCGGCGCGCCGGGCTCGCCGTCGTCCCGCTGCCGGTGGACGAGCGGGGCGCACGTGCGGACCGGCTCGGCCCGGCGGGCGCGGCCGTGCTGACCCCGGCGCACCAGTACCCGGCGGGCGCGACCCTCCACCCGGACCGCCGCCGCGCCTTCGCCGCCTGGGCCCGCGGCACCGGCGGCACGATCGTCGAGGACGACTACGACGGCGAGTTCCGCTACGACCGCCAGCCGGTCGGCGCCCTGCAGGGGACGGCGCCCGAGCACGTGGTCTACGGCGGTACCGCGTCCAAGACCCTGGCCCCGGCGCTGCGCCTGGCCTGGCTGGTCCTGCCCGCGCACCTGGTCGAGCCCTTCGCCGAGGCCAAGCGCCTCGCCGACGCCCACACCCCGTCGCTCGCCCAGCTCGTCCTCGCCGACCTCATCGCCGCCCACGCCTACGACCGGCACGTCCGCGCCGCCCGCCAGCGCTACCGGCGCCGCCGCGACCTCCTGGTCGAGACGCTCCGCGACCGCGTCCCGCGGGTCCGGGTCCAGGGGGTCGCCGCCGGCCTGCACGCCCTGGTGCTGCTCCCGGACGGCGGGCTGGGTGAGGGCGAGGTCATGCGCCGCGCCGCGTTCCATGACCTCGCCCTCATGCCTCTGCGCGACCACTGGCAGGATCCCGGCGAACGCCCGCAGGGCCTCGTCGTCGGCTACAGCACCCCGGTCGGCGCCGCCTACCCGGCCGCCCTGGACGCCCTCTGCGCCGTGCTCGCCCAGGCCTGACCCGGGCCGTTCACATGTTGGTGCGCGGCTCGGATGCCGCGCCCTCGTCCTCACCGACCAGCCGTGCGTCCTCCTCGTCGACGTCCCCTGCCGGGATGGTGGTGGGGACGGCCGACCACGCGTGGAAGAGCGTCGGAGGCCCGCCCCAGGTCGGGGTCGGCACCACCCACTGGTCGTCGGCGACGTGGTTGTTGTAGAGGCCGAGGGCGTAGCCGGGATACTGGTCCGGCACGATCCCCCAGTAGTTGGCGCCCGTGCCCGGCACCGGGACGAACCTCCAGTGCTGCGGCGGGCTGCCCGTCCGCCCCTCCCGTGTGGTCAGGATCGGTGACAGGCCCGGGATGCTCCCGGGCCCGGACCCCGGCCGGAACGTCAGGACGTGCTCGTTGACCTGGTGCTCCATCAGGTAGACGGAGCGGCCGCCGCGCAGCCTGATCTCGTAAAGCCGCCATCGCACGGTCTTGTCGGACGGCAGCGGCCAGTGGTTCTCGTTCTGCACCTCGTCGTTGAGCGTCGTCGTCGACTGGTTCTCGCTCTGCAGGAACGTCCCCGACACCTGGTGGACGAGCAGGATCGGCTCGCGGGTCGGGGGCTGTCCTTGGACCAGGCGCTGAGCCGGCATGTGCGCTTCCTCTCGGGGGATCGACATCACGCTCCCCATTCCCGAGGGCGATGAGGCGATCACTTACCGTGAGGATCCGCCTCCCTGGCGTCCCCGCGACCCACTTCTGTCCCGGTGCCCCCACCTCTGTGACGCGGGCCCGGCGGTATTTTGCTCGACGCCCGGCACGGGGTTCTGGCACCGTGGGGCGTTGGTATTCGATCTTTGCAGGACGTGGTGGGGGGCCGACTGTGGCGTGCCGGGTGAGTGAACTGGTGCTCGACTGCCGCGATCCGGAGAGACTCGCGGGGTTCTGGTGCGAGGTGCTCGGGTTCGTGGAGCTGGACCGGGAGGGCGACGACATCGAGATCGGTCCGCCGGAGGGGTTCGGCGGGCTCCATCCGACGCTGATCCTCAGCCGCAGCGAGGAGCCGAAGAACGGCAAGCTGCGGCTGCACTTCGACGTGAACGCCACGGACCGGGACCAGGACGCCGAACTGGAGCGGCTCCTGGCCGCGGGGGCCCGGCCGGTGGACGTCGGGCAGACCGGTGAGGAGAGCTGGGTCCCGCTGGCGGATCCGGAGGGCAACGAGTTCTGCCTGCTCCGGACCCGCCTGACCTGACCGCGGGGGATCACCGCCCGGTTCTGAAGCGGGAGCCCACGACGGCGCCGACGAGCGCGGACAGGACCGGCACGAGGATGAAGGCGGCCAGCAGGACGGGGGTGCCGTCGACGTCGAGCGTGCGCTCCAGGACGAAGGTGAAGAACGCTCCCACGGTCTCGGTCAGCAGGAAGCCCGCGGCCCCGCCGACCACGAACCCGATCATTGCGCCGGTGTGGTTCATGGCTCCAAGGATCGGGACGCGGCCGCCCGCGCCGCATCGGCCCGCGGCGGGCATCCGCGCTACCCCGCCGGTTGCGGGCGTGCGGCGCGCCTACGTCCGTGGTCGCATCCAGCGCGGTCTGACCATGCCGGACTCGTAGGCGAGGACGACCAGCTGCGAGCGGTCCCGCACGCCCAGCTTGGACATGATGCGGCTGACGTGGGTCTTGGCGGTGGCGGGGCTGAGCACGAGGCGGGCGGCGACCTCGTCGTTGCTGAGCCCGGCCGCGACGAGCAGCATCACCTCCCGTTCCCGGACGGTGAGGGACTCCAGCCGCGGACCCGGGGCCGGCGCCGGGACCCGCCCGGCGAACTCGCCGATGAGGCGGCGGGTGACGGACGGGGTGATGAGCGCGTCCCCGCGCGCCGCGACCCGCACGGCGTGGATCAGCTCCGCAGGCTCGGTGTCCTTGAGCAGGAAGCCGGTGGCCCCGGCGCGCAGCGCCCCGTACACGTACTCGTCCAGGTCGAAGGTCGTCAGGATCACCACCCGCACGCCGTCGAGCCGCGGGTCGGCGGTGATCCGGCGGGCGGCCTCCAGGCCGTCCGTGCCGGGCATCCGCACGTCCAGCAGCGCCACGTCCGGGCGCAGCTCGCGGCAGGCGGAGACCGCCCGGGCGCCGTCCGCGGCCTCGCCGACGACGGTGATGTCGTCCTCGTCGTCGAGGATGGAGCGGAACCCGGCCCGCACCAGGCCCTGGTCGTCGGCCAGCAGAACCTTGATCATCGTGCGGGGGCCTCGTTTCCGTAGGGCAGCCGGGCCCGGACGAGGAAGCCGCCGCCGGGCCGCGGCCCCGCCGTCAGCTCGCCGCCGAGGGCGCGGGCCCGCTCGCGCATCCCGTCGACGCCGCTGCCCGGACCCGCCGGCGCGGCGGCGCCCCGGCCGTCGTCGGCGACCTCGACGAGCAGCGCGCCCGGCCCGCGCTCGACGCTGACGGTGACCTCCGCGGCGGCGGCGTGCCGCGAGACGTTGGTGAGGGACTCCTGGACGATGCGGTAGGCGGCCAGGCCGACCTCGGTGGGCGGCTCCGCCTCGCCGGTGAGGCGGCCGTGCACGGTGAGCCCCGCCGCCCGGGCCGTCCCGATCAGGCCGCCGATCCCGTCCAGGGCGGGCGGGGGCGCGGTCGGCGCCTCCTCGTCGGCCTGCCGCAGCACCCCGAGGGTCGCGCGCAGGTCGCGCAGGGCCTCCCGGCTCGACGCCTTGATGGCGGCGAGGGCCGCCTCGCCCTGGGCCGGGTCCCGGTGGAAGCGGTGCAGCGACGTCCCCGCCTGGACGTTGATCAGCGAGAGGTGGTGCCCCACGACGTCGTGCAGCTCGCGGGCGATGCGCAGCCGCTCCTCGCCGGCGGCGCGCCGCTCGGCCTCGCGCAGGTAGGCGAGCCGGCTGTGCCGCACCCACCCGAGCGCGACCACGGCCACCAGCCAACCGGTCAGCATGAAGAGGGCGACGCCGTTGACGTCGCGGTTGCCGAGCAGGGTGCCGGCGCCGGTGGTGATCACGGTCAGCGCCGCGAGGACGACGGCGGCCTGGAGCCGTCCCCCGGCCGCGACCGCGTACAGCGCGGCGATGACCGCGATCATCAGCCCGCCGTCGTGCAGGCTGGTGACGTAGTAGGCGCCGGTGGTCACCAGGACCAGCCCCGCGACGGCCACCGGCCACCGGCGGGCGAAGAACAGTGCCCCGCAGGCCAGGAGGATCAGCGCCCAGTCGAACGCGGTCGCGGCCCACGGCTCCTCGCGCGGGCCGACGAGCGACTTCAGGCTGCTGACGGCCACCACGGCGAACACTCCGCCCGCCAGGGCCGCGTCCCGCGCGCGCCCTGCCGGCGGCAGCGGGATCAGGCTGCCACCCATCCCGCCAGCCTAGACGGCGGCCCGGCCCGGCGCCGTCCTCCGCGCGGCCGAACGTTTCGCGCCGGACCCGCAACCGGGGTTGTAGGCAGGCGCCGTCCGACCGCAACCGGGGGAGGACGCGAGACCCCCGCACCGCGGTCCGGGCGGTCAGTCCTCGTAGGTGTGGACGAAGCGGGACAGGAGGCGCGCGAACGCGGAGCGCTCCTCGTCCGTCCAGCCGCCCATGGCCTTGGCGAAGTGCTCCTGCCGGGTGCGGCGGGTGGCGTCGACGACGGCCCTGCCCGCGTCGGTGAGCTCCAGGTGGATGCGGCGGCCGTCCTCCTGTGAGGCGACCCGCCGGACGTAGCCCGACTTGACCGCCTCGGCGACGATGCGGCTGCCGCGCGAGGCGTCGACGCCGAGACGGGTGGCGACCAGGCCGACGCTCATCTCCTCGCCGGGCCGGTCGGGGCCCTCGTCCACGATGTCCACGACGTGCAGGACCTGCACGTCCACGGGGAGGTTGTGGTCCCGGATCGCCGCCTTGCCCAGCCGCTGCCGCGACATGCCCCGGCGCAGCCTGACCATGCTCCGCTCGACGGCGTCCAGCGCCTCGTCGCTCATGGCTCCCAGTCTAGATGGATTGCGCGACTCATCTATCTGCGCTTAGCATCTATATGTCCAAGGCATAGAAAATGGAGGTGCGCGTGATCGAGATGACCGCGCCGATGACCGGCCGGCACCGGAAGCTGGTGTTCGGCGGGCTCATGCTCGCCGGGCTCATGTCCTCGCTGGACGCGACGGTGCTCGGCACCGCGCTGCCGACGATCGTCGGGGACCTCGGCGGGCTCGACCGGCTCGCCTGGGTGTCGACGGCGTACGTGCTGGCCACGAGCGTCACCGTCCCCCTGTCGGGACGGCTCGGGGACCTGTTCGGGCGCCGCCGCGTCCTGCTGACCGGCCTGCTCGGGTTCCTCGCCGGATCGGCGGCGTGCGGGGCGGCGCCCACCATGACCTGGCTGATCGTGTTCCGCGCCCTCCAGGGCGCCGCGGCCGGATGCCTGCTGAGCTCGATGTTCGCACTCACCGGCGACCTGTTCGAACCGCGCGAGCGTGCCCGGTACCAGGGGTACTCGGCGCTCGTCTTCGCCGTCTCCAGCATCGCGGGGCCGCTGGCCGGCGGCGTCCTCACCGACCACGCGTCATGGCGGTGGGTGTTCTACCTCAACCTGCCGCTCGGCGTCGCCGCCACGGCCCTGGTCGCGCTGTTCCTGCGGCTGCCGGCGCCGAGGGGTAGGCCGCGGATCGACTATGCCGGGATCGTCCTGCTCGGCGCGGCGGTGACCTGCTTCACCCTGTTCACCAGCTG
This sequence comes from Actinomadura sp. NPDC023710, assembly GCF_040639875.1. Classification (NCBI taxonomy): domain Bacteria; kingdom Bacillati; phylum Actinomycetota; class Actinomycetes; order Streptosporangiales; family Thermomonosporaceae; genus Actinomadura; species Actinomadura sp. NPDC023710. Next base: position 231,882 of record NZ_JBFAGB010000008.1, on the reverse strand, counting down.
GGCCGGGACGCGGTACGCGTGGGGCTCGCCCGTCGTGCTCTCGCTGGCGGCGGCCTCGGCCGTGCTGTTCACCGCGTGGGTGCTCGCCGAGCGGACGGCCGCCGAGCCGATCATCCCGCCGCGGCTGTTCCGCGACCGGTCGTTCGGCGTCGCCTGCGTCGTCGCGGCCGTCGGCGGCGCCACCGGGTTCGGCCTCGCCACCTACCTGCCGATGTTCTTCCAGGTCGTCGGGGGAGTGGACGCGACCAGGTCGGGCCTCCTCCTGCTGCCGATGATGCTCGCCCTGCTGGTGTCCTCCATGGCGGCCGGGAAGCGCATCCACCGGACCGGCCGCTACCACCGGCTGCCCGCGGCGAGCATGGCGGTCAGCGCCGCCGGGATCGCGCTGCTGGCGACCATGGACGCCGGCACCGGCCTGGTCGCCGCGGGCTGCTACATGGCGGTGCTCGGCTTCGGGGCAGGGCTGTCCCAGCAGGTCGTCATGCTGATCGCGCAGCAGGCCGCGCCGCACCGCGACCTCGGCGCGGCGAGCTCGGGCGTCTTCGCGAGCCGGATGCTCGGCACCGCCGCCGGGATGGCGGTCTTCGGCGCCGTCGTGTCGAACCGGTTCGCCGAGGAGATCGCCTCGCGGGTCCCGGACGGGCGGGTCCCGGCGTTCGGCGACGCCGTCCGTCCCGAGGTGCTGGACACGCTCCCGGCGCCGGTGCGCGACGGCGTCGCCGAGGCCTTCGCGGACGCGTTCTCCACCCTGTTCGTCGCCGCGCTGCCCGTCGCGGCGCTGGGCCTGGCGGCGGCGCTGCTCCTCCGCCACGTCCCGCTGGCGGGGCGCGGCCCGGAGGACTAGTCGTCGAGGGCGGCGTCGTGGACGAGGAGGGCGATCTGGACGCGGTTGTTCAGCTCCAGCTTGGTCAGCAGCCGCGACACGTACGCCTTCACCGTGGCGACGCTGAGCGACAGCTCCTTGCCGATCTCGCTGTTGGTGTGGCCGCGCCCGACGAGCGCGGCGACGGCCCGCTCGCCGTCGCTCAGCCGGGCCAGCAGATCGCGGGCGCGGGCCCGGCGCGGGTCGGCGCCGCTCTCGGCCACGTACGCCATCATCTTGCGCAGCACCGCGGGGGACATCATCGGCTCGCCGGCCGCGACCTGGCGGATCGCCCGGACGATCTCCGGCGGCGGGGTGTGCTTCAGCAGGAAGCCGCTCGCGCCCGCGCGCATCGCCCGCAGGATGTGGTCGTCGCTGTCGAACGTGGTCAGGATGATGATCTCAGGCGGCTCACGGCGACCCCGCAGCAGCGCGGTCGCCGCGAGCCCGTCCAGCCGCGGCATCCGGATGTCCATCAGCACGACGTCGGGCCGGTGCTGGTTCACGGCGGCGACGACCTCGGCGCCGTCGGCGACGTCCGCGACCACCTTCAGGTCGTCGGCGCTCGCCAGCATCATCGACAGGCCGGCCCGGACGAGCGCGTCGTCGTCCACGATCAGGACGCGGACGGGAGGGGAGTCCATCCCGCCACCCTAGGGGCGGCTCAACCGCGGCGCAGGCGGCGGCCGGTGACGCTCGCCGCCGCCAGCCGGAACCACGCCTCCCGGTCGCCGCCCGGCCACGGCCGGACCTGCGCGACCTCGGCCTTCTCCGCCTCGGAGAGGGGGTGCGCGCCGCCGCGCAGCAGCACGCTCCAGCCCTCGTGGTGGGCCTCCTCGAACCGGTCGACCTCGAAGGCGGCCCGGACCTCCCCGCCGGTCACCGCCGACAGCAGGTTGCGGTTCAGCCGGCCCGACGCCGACGTGCGGAAGATCACCGAGTCGCCCTCGACGGCGTAGTTCACCGGGATGACCGTCGGTCCCTCGCCGTCGTCGAACGCCACCCGGCCGATGGTGCCGCCGGCGAGGAGCTTCATGCACTCGGCGCGGTCGAGTTCTTCCAGGACGGGCTCGTCAGAGGAGTTCGCTGCCATGCGTACCACCTTTCCCACCGGTCCCGGCGCCATGCGCGGCCCGCAGCGGAAGGCGGGCGCGCAGCCGGAACCGCCCGTCGCCGGTGCGGCCGTGCTCCAAGGTCCCGCCGAGCAGCGCCACCCGCTCGGCCAGGCCGACCAGCCCCGTGCCGGAACCCGGCAGGGGCAGGGCGGGCGGGCCCGGGGGCATCGCGTTCACGATCTCGACGTCCAGCTCGGCGCCCGCGCCCACACAGACCCGGACGTCCGCGCCCGGCGCGTGCTTGCGGGCGTTCGTCAGCCCCTCCTGGACGATCCGGTAGGCGTGCCGCCCGACGCGGGACGGGACCAGCTCGGGGTCGGGGACGTCCTGCTCCAGCGTGACGCGGCCCCCCGCCCGCCGCGACTCCTCGACGAGCCCGGGAACGTCCGCGAGCGTCGGCTGCGGGCGTTCGGGATCGGTGCCGGGCGCGTCGTCGCGCAGCACCCCGATCACCTCGCGCAGGTCCTCCATCGCCTCGTGGGCGCTCCGCCGGATGACCCCGGCGGCCTCCCGCTGCCCTTCGGGCGTGCCCGGGCCGAACTCCAGGGCCCCCGCGTGCACGGCCAGCAGCGAGATGCGGTGCGCGAGCACGTCGTGCATCTCGCGGGCGAGCCGCTCGCGCTCCAGCAGCCGGGCCTCCTCGACCCGCAGCCGCTGCTCGGTCTCGGCGGCGCGGGCCCGCTCCTCCAGCGAGGCGATGAGCTGCCGCCGGGACCGCACCAGCATGCCCGTCGTGACGAGGACCGCGTAGATCAGCGCGAAGATGACGCTGCCCTCGAGGAAGTCCTCCCCGGCCTCCGCGATCCAGAAGAGGCCGATGATCAGCGCCAGGCTCGCGCCGGCGATCGGCAGCGCGATCCGCCAGGGGCGCAGCATCGCCAGCGAGTACATCGCGATCGCCGCCGTGCCGAGCGTCGTCGTCGCCGCCCACTGCGCGAACACCATCGTGACCGCGACGGCCACCGGATGGCGGCGCCGGAACAGCAGGAGGAACACGCAGGTGGCGGCGCCGATCAGCACGTCCCGGCGGACCGCGATCGTCTCCCCGGGAGGCAGGTCCTCCACCGTGCCCTGGAGCAGCACCCAGCCGAGCAGCATCGCGGCGCCGACGGCGCCGAGGTCGCCGAGCCAGTCGCGCCACGATCGTCTCAGGAGGTCCACCCGCCCAACGGTAGCCATGCCGCCCGCCCCGGGCAGCGGCCGCAGGTCGGCGGCGCCATCGACTTTGGTCGCCGGGGCGCCTCCTGGGGCTGTCCCCACCCCGCGGCCGCCCGCTGCCCGCAGTACCGGTCCGGGTGAGCGCCGCAGTGTGCCCGCGCCCGCGGCTGCCTAGCGTCGGAGACCATGACGACCAGACAACCGAGGCGGCGCCGGGCCGCCAGGCGGGCGGGCGCGGTGCTCGCGGCGGTGGCCGCGATCGCCGCGGCCGCCGCCGTCCCGGCGCCCGCGCGAGCCGAGCCGCCGCCGGCCGGCTGCACCGACCGCACGGCGACGCTGCGCGCCCTGGAACGGATGACGGGAACGCACGGGCTCACCGGCGCCGCCGTGCGCGTCGACGACCCCGAGTGCGGGACGTGGACGGCCGGCAGCGGGGTGGCCGACCGCCGCACGCAGCGGCCGATGCGGGCGGACCTGCGGGTACGGATCGCCAGCGTCACCAAGACGTTCACGGCCGTGACCGTGCTCCAGCTGGCCCGGGAGGGCCGGATCTCGCTGGACGCACCGGTCGAGCGCTACCTGCCCGGCCTGATCGACCGGGGCGGCTACGACGGCCGGAAGATCACCGTGCGGAGCCTGCTGCGGCACACCAGCGGCCTGCCCGACCACATGGACGCCTTCGCGGACCCGGACGGGTACCGCTTCCGGCACTTCGAGCCCGAAGACCTGGTCGAACGGGCGCTGACGCTCCCGCACCCGAGCCCCGGCTGGCACTACTCGACCACCAACTACGTCCTCGCGGGGCTCATCGCGGAGAAGGCGAGCGGGCACGGCCTGGAGGACGAGGTCCAGCGCCGGATCATCGGGCCGCTGCGGCTGCGCGACACCTACTGGCCCGGCGACCGGACGCGGATCAGGGGAGCGCACGCGCGTGGCTACCTGCGCGAGGAGCGCGACGGGACCGTCCGGTGGGACGACTTCACCGAGATGAACACGACGGTGGCCTGGGCCGGCGGCGCACTGATCTCCAGCCCGCGGGACCTGAACGTCTTCTTCGGGGCGCTGATGGGCGGCCGACTGCTGTCCCCGGCGATGCTCGCCCAGATGAAGCAGACGGTTCCCGCCGACCCCGACCGCGTCTGGGACGGCGCGGCCTACGGTCTCGGCCTGATCGGGACCCCGCTGCGCTGCGGCGGCACCTGGTGGGGGCACGCCGGCGGTCTCGAAAGCTACGCCACCGTCTCGGGCGTCGCGCCGTCAGGGCGCCGCGTGACGGTCGACCTCAACGAGAGCCCGTCCACCAAGGAGATGTTCGACGACCAGATGAAACTCGTCGAGACGGCCTTCTGCGACGGGGCCGCCGCACCCGGCGCCGCGCCGGCCGCCGCCACGTCCGGCGCGGGCGGTCTCGGCCGCTACTACGACCAGCGGCTGGAGTGGAAGGACTGCACGCTCAACGCCGGCGACGAGGTCGGCAAGGAGCTCGACGAGGCGGGCGCCCGGTGCGCGGACGTCACCGTCCCGCTCGACTACCGCCGTCCGGAGGGCCGCACCATCACCGTCGCGATCTCCCGGTTGAAGGCGTCCGACGGCGCCCACCGCATCGGGACGATGATCATCAATGGCGGCGGCCCGGGACCGGCCATCGACATGCCCCCCTACATGCGCTCCATCATGGGCAGGGCCGGCCCCCGCTACGACCTGGTGGGGATGGACCCGCGCTCGCTCGGCCGCAGCGCCGCGGTCGACTGCGGCGGGCCCTCCGGGACCTGGATCAAGTCGGCGGGGGAGAGCCGCGGCACCTTCGACCGGGCCGCCGCGTTCGCCAAGGACCTCGCCGACCGGTGCGCGCGGACGAACGCCGGCGTCCTGCCGCACATCAGCACGCGCAACATCGCCCGCGACATGGACATCGTCCGGGGCGCCCTCGGTGAGCGGAAGGTCTCCTACAACGGCGCGTCCTACGGCACCTACCTCGGGTCGGTGTACGCGACGATGTTCCCCGGCCGCCTCGACCGCGTCCTCCTCGACAGCTCGGTCGACCCGACACGCTTCGGCCCGCGCCTGCTGGCCGGAACCGAAGGCGCCAACGACCACGCGCTCGGCGCGTGGGCCGCGTGGGCGGCCGAGCGCGACGCCGCCTACGGTCTCGGCGGGACTCGCGCCGAAGTCCTCGGCACCGTGCGCGGGCTCGTCGAGGCGTCCGCCAAGGCGCCCCTCGCCGTCGGCCGGTACCGCGTGGACGACACGACGCTGCCCGTCGTGCTGTTCGACAACCTCGGCACCGACGAGGACGGGCCGAGGGCCGTGCTGGCGGAGTCGCTGCGCGTCTTCGCCAAGGCCGCGGCGGGGGAGAGCGTCCAGCCGACCAAGGAACTGGACGAGGAACTGGCGTTCCTGCTCACCGGCGCCGAGTCGGTGTACGGGAGCGGTCAGACCGCCATCATCTGCGGGGACGCGGCCGCGCCGCGCGATCCGGAGTACTACCGGCGCGACATCGAGCGGAACCGGTCGGCCAGCCCGCTGTTCGCGCCGCTGACCCGCAACGTCAACCCGTGCGCCTTCTGGCCGGCGCGGCCCGCCGAGCGGCCGACCGAGGTCGGCGGGCGCCTGCCCGCGCTGATGGTGGCCGCGACCGGTGACACCCGGACCACCTACGCCGGCAACCAGGTGCTGCACCGGCTGCTGCGCGGTTCTCGGATGGTCACGCTGGACGCCGACGTCCACGCGCCCTACCAGCGCGGCTACCCGAACACCTGCGTCATGGACACCGTCAACGACTACCTGCTGACCGGTCGCCTTCCCGCGCGGGACCTCACCTGCGCCTGAGGCGGAGCGCCCTCCTGCCGGAGGCGCCGGGCCGGGCCGACCCGACATCGGGCGGCCCGGCCCGGCGCCGTCCGGTCAGCCGGACTTGGCCACGGTGAGCAGCACCGCGGCGTCCTCCAGCGCCTCCAGGCTGTGCCGCGCGTTCGGGATGATCAGCAGGTCGCCGGCGATGCCGTCCCAGGTGTCCTGGCCGGCCACCAGCCGGACGCGTCCCTGCATGACCAGGATCGTCGCCTCGCCGGGGCTCTCGTGCTCCGCCAGCGACGTGCCCGCCGTCATGGCGATCAGCGTCTGGCGCAGGACGTGCTCGTGCCCGCCGTACACGGTGTCGGCGCCGCGCCCCGTCGAGGCCGCGGCGGCGCGCTTCATCAGGTCCCGTACCCGTGCGTCCAACGAGAGCTTCTGCATGGCACCAAGTGTGCCAGTGCGGTCGTGGACGGCGCCGGTTACCTCAGGTGAGGGGCGTGCCCATGACCGGCTTGCCGAGGGCGCCGCCCTTCAGCCAGGCATCCCAGGACTTGGCCCACGGCGTCGGGCCGTTCCCGAACTGGAGCTGCCGCGACGTGCCCGTCACCTTCACCACGTCGCCCCGGTTGGTGAAGTCGAAGAACCACTTGGCGTCGCCCGGAGAGGCGTTCACGCACCCGTGGCTGACGTTGTCGTTGCCCTGTGCGTCGGTCGACCACGGCGCCGAATGGACGAACGTCCCGCTGTAGGTGAGGCGGACGTTCCACTTCGTCGGGATCCGGTACTCGCCGGGATCGCCGGTGGTGGCCGAGTCCATGACGATGTGCGCCGCCTTCTCCTGCGCGATCATGGTGCCGCTGTAGCTGTCGTGGCCCGGCTTGCCGAGGCTCACCTTCATCGTCCGCACCGTGCGGCCGCCGTCGGTCACCGTCGCGCGGTGCTTCTTGGCGTCGACGGTGGTGATGTGCCGCGGCCCGACGGTGAAGCCGACGCTGCGGTCCTTCATCCCGTACATGCCCTCGCCGGCCTTCAGCCCCGCCAGATGCGCGACGACCTTCACCTTCTGCCCGGCGGGCCAGTAGTCGCGGGGCCGGAAGTCGACCTCCTTGTCGCCGACCCAGTACCAGGCGCCCTCGACCGGCTTGGACATGCGGACCTCAAGGGCCTTCTCCACCGCCACCTTGCCGGCCTTGGTGCTGACCGGCTTGGACAGCAGCAGCTGGACGGGCATGCCGACGCCGACGTTCTCGCCGTCCAGCGGCGACATGCCGCTCTCCAGCTTCTTGCTGGGCGTCAGTGTCGTGAACGTGGACGTCGTGGTGGCCTGCTTGCCGCCGTCGCCGGTGGCCTTGGCAGTGACCGTGTACGTCGTGGACGGCCGCAGCGTCCAGGACGACGTCCACGACTTCCCGCCGGGGGCGAGCTTTCCGTCGGCCTTCGCGCCCTTCTTGCCATAGGTCAGGGTCACGCTGGTGAGCCTGCCGTTGTCCGCCGTGACGGTGACCGGCTTGTCCGGGGCCGCCTGCCGCGTCCCGGTGGCGGGCGTGACGGCGAGCTTCACCGCGTCCTCGGCCTTGCCGCCGTCATCGCCCCTGCCTCCGCCGCCACCTCCGGACGAGCAGCCCGCGGCGGCGATCACCACCGCGCCGGCGACCGCCGCACCCACCGTCCCGGTCCGACCCTTGAGCACCTGAGAACTCCTCACGCTCGACGCGGGTTTTCCCTCGGTTAGGGTATGCACGCTTTCGCGCAAGGCATGCGGAAGCACCGCAACTGTTCAGTCTTCTCCCAGGTGTACGGGCCTGCCTTCAAGCGGGGTTCAAGGGGACGTGAGGCGCCCCATGCCCGGCGGGAGCTCGGACGCGGCGGCGCGGTCGAGCAGGAACAGGGTCCGGTTCCGGCCCCGGGCCCCGGCGCACGGGACGTGGAACGGGTCCGCGTCCGGCGCCAGCCCGAGCCCGACGGCCTTCGCCTTGGACTCGCCCGCCGCCAGCAGCCACACCTCGTCCGCGGCGCGCAGGGAGGGGAACGTCAGCGAGATCCGGGTCGGGGGCGGCTTCGGGGCGCCCCGCACCGCCGTGACCGCGCCCTCGTCGCGCAGCGCCGGCAGCTCCGGGAACAGCGACGCCACGTGCGCGTCGGGGCCGACGCCCAGCATCAGCACGTCGAAGGCCGGGACCGGGCCGCCGCCGGCCCCGGCGGCGGCGCGCAGTTCGGCGGCGTACCGCTCGGCCGCGGCCTCCGGGTCGTCGCCGTCCGGGCCGTCGGCCGCCGGCATCGCATGGACCCGCGCCGGGTCGAGCGGGACGCGGTCGAGCAGCGCCTCCCGCGCCCCGGTCTCGTTGCGCTCGGGGTCCCCGGCGGGCAGGAAGCGCTCGTCGCCCCACCACACGTCGAGGCGGCCCCAGTCGACCGCGTCGCGGGCGCCGGCGGCGGCCAGCGCGGCGAGCACCGCCGTGCCGACGCCGCCGCCGGTGAGCACGACCGACGCCGAGCCCCGCGCCGCCTGGGCGTCGGCGATCCGCGTCACCAGCCGGGCCGCGGCCGCCTGGGCGAGCAGTGCCTGGTCGCGGTGGACCAGGACGTCCGGGGCGGTCACGCGTCCCCCGACTTGCCGCGCCCCTTGCGCGCCGGCTGCTTGGACTCCGCCTGCCTGGACGCGGGCTGCCTGGACGCGGGCTGCTTGGACTCGGCCTGCTTCTTGGCGGGGCCCGTCGCGGCCGCGTCGGACGTCGCCGACACCGGCTCGCTCGCCACGCCCGGCTTCTGCGACCCGCCCGCCAGGTCCTTGGCGAACCGGGCGGCGGCGTCGCGGTAGACCTCGTCGGGGTCGAGGCGCCGCAGCTCCTCGGCCAGCAGCTCGGCCATCGGCCGCCGCATCAGCGACACCTGCCGGTCGGGCTGCCCGGGACGGCTCAGCGTCGCGACCCGCCCGTCCGGGCGGTCGATCAGGAGGTCGCCGCTCGTCGTCGCCAGCCGGACGCCGGTGATGCCGGGGCCCTCGGAGACCGACCGGTCCACCGGGACGCCGAGCCGGACCGACAGCCACGCCGCCAGCAGCTCCGCGCTCGGGGAGTCCGGCTCGGCCATCACCTCGCCCGCGGTGATCTCGTCGTGCTCCTGGTCGAGCGCGGCGGCCAGCAGCGACCGCCAGGACGTCAGCCGCGTCCAGGTGAAGTCGGTGTCGCCCGGCCGGTAGCCCTCGGCGAGCTGGGCGAGGGTGCCGAGCCGGTCGCGCGCCGCGTAGGCGTCGGTCACCCGGCGCTGCGCCAGCCGGCCGAGCGGGTCCTTGGCGGGCACCTTCGGCACCTTGCCGCCGGGCCACCACGTCACCACCGGGGTGTCGGGCATCAGCAGCGGCACGACGACGGAGTCGGCGTGCTCGGCGAGCGGCCCGTACATGCGCAGCAGCACGGTCTCGCCGGGGCCGGTCTCGCCCATCCGGATCTCGGCGTCGAGCCGCGAGGAGCTGCCCCGCGGGTCGCGGGAGATGACCGTCAGCACCCGGCAGGGGTGCTCGCGCGCCGCCTCGGTCGCGGCGCGCACCGCGTCGTACTGCGCCGACTCGTCCGTCACGATGATCAGTGTGAGCACCATGCCGACGGCCGGGCCGCCCATCAGATGCCGGGACTGCGTCAGCGCGTCCTGGATCTTGCGGGTCGTCGTGCCGGTCAGATCGATGTTCATCTAGAGCCGCCTCCAGGTTCGGCCGTCCCGCGCCATCAGCTCGTCGGCGCTGTCGGGCCCGTAGCCGCCGGCCTTGTACTGGTCGAGGCCGCCGCGGCTGGCCCAGTACTCCTCGATCGGGTCGAGGATCTTCCAGGACAGCTCGACCTCCTCCTGCCGGGGGAACAACGGCGGGTCGCCGATCAGCACGTCCAGCAGCAGCCGCTCGTACGCCTCGGGCGAGGCCTCGGTGAACGACTCGCCGTAGGCGAAGTCCATGTTGACGTCGCGGATCTCCATCGAGGTGCCGGGCACCTTCGAGCCGAACCGGACCGTGATGCCCTCGTCCGGCTGCACCCGCATCACCAGGGCGTTCTGCCCGAGCTCCTCGGTGTCGGTGTGCGAGAACGGCAGGTGCGGGGCCTGCTGGAACACCATCGCCACCTCCGTCACCCGGCGGCTCAGCCGCTTGCCGGTGCGCAGGTAGAACGGGACGCCCGCCCAGCGGCGGTTGTCGATCTCCAGCTTGACGGCCGCGTAGGTCTCGGTGCGGGAGTCGGCGGGGATGCCCTCCTCCTCCAGGTACCCCCGGACGCTCACGCCGCCCTGCCAGCCCGCCGCGTACTGCCCGCGCGCGGTCGACTGGGCGAGGTCGCCCCGCACCCGCACCGCGGAGAGGATCTTGGCCTTCTCGGCGCGGACGGCGTCGGCGCTGAACGACGTCGGCTCCTCCATCGCCGTGAGCGCCAGCAGCTGGAGCAGGTGGTTCTGGATGACGTCGCGGGCGGCGCCGATGCCGTCGTAGTACCCGGCCCGGCCGCCGATCCCGATGTCCTCGGCCATCGTGATCTGCACGTGGTCGACGAAGGAGCGGTTCCAGATCGGCTCGAACATCGTGTTGGCGAACCGCAGGGCCAGGATGTTCTGCACCGTCTCCTTGCCGAGGTAGTGGTCGATCCGGAAGATCGCCTCCTCGGGGAAGACGCGGTGCACCGTGTCGTTCAGCTCCACCGCGGTCTTCAGATCGCGGCCGAAGGGCTTCTCGATGACGACCCGGCGCCACGAGCCCTCCTCGCGGTCGGCGAGGCCGCTGCGCTGCAGCTGCTCGACGACCTGCGGGAAGAACTTCGGGGGGATCGACAGGTAGAAGGCGTAGTTGCCGCCCGTGCCGCGGCTCTCGTCCAGCTCCTTGACCGCCATCGCCAGCGCGTCGAACGCGCCCGGGTCGCTGAACTCGCCGGGGACGAAGTGCATGCCCTCCATCAGGTGCGTCCACACGTCCTCGCGGAACGGGGTCCGCGCGTGGGCCTTGACCGACTCGTAGGCGATCTGGCGGAAGTCCTCGTTCTCCCAGTCGCGCCGCGCGAATCCCACCAGGGAGAAGCCCGGCGGCAGCAGCCCTCGGTTCGCCAGGTCGTAGATCGCCGGGAGGAGCTTCTTGCGCGACAGGTCCCCGGTGACCCCGAACAGCACGAGCACGCACGGCCCGGCCACCCGCGGCAGGCGCTTGTCCCGCGGGTCGCGGAGCGGATTGGCTGTGTTGGTCACGTGGCCCCCTCTGGTCGCACTGCGCCTTCTTCGACTACTGCTGCAAGCATCCTGCCCCAACTCGTATCGCGGGCCCCAACTGGGAATCGCCCCCTGTCCGGCCACGGTCTCCGCCGCCCCCGGTGTGAGCGCTCATGTGCCCCCTCTGGCGGCGTCCAGCAGCCGGGTCAGCCCCGCCCAGCGGTTCTGCAGATGGAGCCGGACCACCGGGCGGCCCGCCGCATGGGCGTCGCGGGCGTCCCCGAGCGCCCGCGCGAGCTGCAGCATGCCGAGCCTGTGGTGCCGGCCGGGGACCGGCACGTCGCGGACGACGTTCCCGGTCACCAGAAGGTAAACGCATCCGTCCGGGTGATCATTTCCGGTCGCGGCCGGCCGCGCGCCCCAGTCCACCCGTACCGGCCGCCCGCAGCGGGCGGCGAGCAGCGCGGCGAGCCGGCGCACCTGCGCGCCCTGGCCGCGCGCCCCGTCCGGGTCGAGGTAGGCGACGAGCGCGAGGTGCTCGCCCCGCCCGACCCGGCCCGCCAGCGCGTCCAGCAGCTCGGTGAGCCCGGACGCGCCGGCCAGCGCCGGGACGGTCGTGTGGGCCTCGACCGCCCGGCCGGGGTCGCCGTCGGCGAACAGCGGCTCGCCGATCCCGTCGTCCAGCGTCATCGGGGCGGGCCGCTCCGCCGCCAGCGGGTCGGCCTCCAGCAGGTAGGACGCCACGGCGGCCGCGTACTCCCACACGACGAGCTGCGCGGCGAGCGGCCCGGCGACGGTGGCGTCGTCCTGGTGCGGGCGGCCGTCGAACGTCAGCAGGAACAGGTCGTCGTCGGGCAGCAGCGGCAGGCCCCCGTCCTGGACGACCGGCGCCAGCCGGCCGCGGGCCGCCTCCCGCAGCAGCAGCGCCGCCCACCCCGCGATGCCCGGCAGCGCCGCCGGGTAGCCGCCGAGCACGGCCGTCCCTCGCCCGGCCCGGGCCGCGCCGCCGAGGATGGCGCCGAGCACGAGCCCCGGGTTGTTCTCCGGCCGTGTGAGCGACGGCAGGACGGCGGTGGCCTCCACCAGCAGCGCCCCGACGTCGGCGCCCGCGAGCGCGGCGGGCACCAGCGCGTAGGGGGACAGCGCGCCGAACGCGGTGGGCGCCGGGGCCTCCACCAGCGGGTGCCCCGCTTCCGTCGCGTGCTTGGCCGCCGCCGCGCGCGGCTCGGCGACCGTCACGAACCGCCGCGCGATCCCGGCGGGGGACAGGCCCTCCTCCCGCAGCGCCTCCGCGAACACCTCGCGCAGCGCCTCGGTCGCCGGGTCGTCGCCGGTCACCACGAACGCCGTCCGGTTCAGCCGCTCCGGGTCCTCCCGGACGCGCAGCGGCGGCCCGGGGTCCGGGCCGTCCAGCACCGTCAGCGAACCGGCGCCGTCCGGCGCGGCGGGCCCGCGGGCGCGCACGATCAGCTCGGCGGCGCGGGCCGGGGCGCCGCCGCCGAGCAGCACCACGTCGGTCAGCCCGTCCTCGCGGGCCCGCGCGCGCAGCCGTTCGGCACGGTCCAACACCGCACGTCCCGGGCCGGGCTGCCCGGGCCAGCACAGCGGGCGGCCCTCCACGCCGGCGGTGGCGGCCGACGGCCACAGCGACGCGTCCTCCGAGGCGAGCCGGACCGGCACCTGGTCGATCCACAACCGGCCCATGACCCGCTCGGCGGCCTCCCTCAGCGCACCGCGTGCGGTGATGGCCGTCTCCCCCGAGACGACGGCGGTGAAGCTCACGGTCTGCGCGCCCCCGCCACCGCGCGGACCGCCTCGATCAGCCGCGCCGCGCCGTCCACCGGGTTGCGCAGGTGCAGCCGGATGACCGGCAGCCGCCGCGCGCGCAGCGCCCGCAGTTCCCCGAGGGCGCGCGCGATCTGCAGCTGCGCCAGGCTGTAGGGGCGCCCCGGGACCGGGTGCGCGGCCAGCGCGTCCCCCGGCGCGGGGTCGCCGGTGATGATCAGGAACGCGCCGTTGCCCGGACCGTCCTTGTGCACCGGGCCCGTCGCGTGCGGGTAGCCGGGACCCGGCCCGTAGGCGACCGGGCGGCCGGACGCGCGGGCCAGCGACGGCGCGAGGTAGCGCCCGGAGAAGTCGCCGGACAGGTACGTCATCACCGCCAGGTAGCCGTCGGACGGCACCGAGGCGACCAGGCCGCCGAGGACGGTCTGCAGCTCGGCTCCGGGCGGCCACGGGAAGTCGGCGTGCACCTCGATGTCGTCCTCGACGTACACCGGCCGCTCCGCCGTGAGCGACCCGCCCGCGACCGTGCGCAGCAGCGTGGCGGCGTCGTCCTCGGCCTCCTGGACGACCGTGCTGCCCGCCTCGAAGGGGTTGACGCCGAGCAGCCATCCGGCGACCGCCGTCGCGTACTCCCACAGCAGGAACTGCGCGCCGAGCGGCGCCCACACCGAGGTGTCGGACTCGTCCTGCGCCGCCGAGCGCGGATTGACCGACACGCCGTGCACGTCGGGGAAGTCGCCCCGCCCGCCGGGCGGCTCGAAGGCCAGCACGCCGCGCCCCCGCTTGCCGGTGCCGACCGCGAGCAGCTGGGAGATCCACGCGCTCAGCGCGCCCGGCCCGCCCGGCTCGCGCAGCAGCACCTTGTCGCGGGCGAGCCCGCCCGGCCCCTGCTGCGCGCAGCCGCCGATGACGGCGCCGAGCAGCAGTCCCGGGTTGTCCTCGTCCTTGGACAGCGACGGCACCAGCGACGCCGCCTCCTCCAGCAGCCGGTCGGCGTCGGCGCCCGCCAGCACGGCCGGGACGAGCCCGTAGGCCGACAGGGCGCCGTAGTGCCCGGGCAGGTAGGGGTCGGTCAGCCCGATCCGGTAGCCGCACTGGCGGGCGAAGTCGTGCAGCGGGCTGCCGTGGTCGGTGATGACGAGGAACCGGCCGGCGATCTCCCGCTCCGACAGGCCCCGCTCCCGGAACGCGGCCGCGAAGATCCGGCGGTAGGCGTCGCCCTCCAGGGACACCCCCGACTTGCTGGCCAGCACGACCAGCGTGCGGTCGAGCCGCTCCATCGCGAACGCGAGCGCGGCGGTGTCGCCGCCGTCCAGGACGGTCAGCTCGCCGGACGGCCGCTCGCCCGCGCCGCCGGCGCCCGCCAGCGCGGGCGCGTGCGCCTCCACGATGGCCTGCGCGGCGAGGCTCTCCGCGCCGACGCCGATCAGCACCACATGGTCGAGGCCGGAGTACCGCGCCTCCGACACCAGACCGCCCACCTGGTTCAGCAGGCCGCGCGAGGCGAACGGCAGGTCGAGCCAGCCCAGCCGGCTGTGGTCGACCGCCCGCCGCCCCCACAGCTGCGGGTCCTTCGCGGCCAGCGCACCCGGGACGCCGCAGCTCACGAGGTAGTCCCGCGCCTGCAGCGCGGAGTCGAGCACGTCGCCGCGCGTGAGTACGTCGAATCCTGACACCGTTCCCTCCCGGCCCCCATCGTTTCAGGAGAGAATGGGCATTCGCGACCATCTCCATCGATCTTCTTGGTCGCGTCCCGGATCCGGCCGGTCGCACGGAGTCGACGCGGCCGGACCCGGTCGGTCAGCTCAGGGCCGCGACGAGCCGGCGGAGGCCCTCGGCGCGGTCGCGCAGATGGATCCGGAAAGCGGGACGGCCGAGCGAGCGCAGCACCCGCAGATCGCCGAACGCCTGTGCGAGGTGCAGCTCACCCAGGCTGTAGGGCTTGCCCGGCACCGGGAGGTCGTCGGTGACGGCGCCGGTGATCTGCAGGAACGCCCCGTTCGCCGGGCCGCCCTTGTGGTACTGCCCGGCCGTGTGCAGGCAGCGGGGCCCCCACCCGAACGTGACGGGGGCCGGTTTCCGGCGGACCTTGGCGGCCCGCGCGGCCAGCAGCGGCCGCAGCTCCGCCGCCGCGGCGTCCCCGGACCGGTCCAGGTAGGCCAGGACCGCGAGGTAGCCGCCGTCCTCGACGTCCTCCAGGAGGGCGTCCACCGCCTCGGTGAGGGTCTGCGCGCCCCGTAGCGCCTCCTCGGGGGCGTGCACCTCGACGGCGCCCTCGACCAGTTCCGGAGGCCGGTGCACCACCGTCGGCGCGGCGCCCTCCTCCGAGCGCAGCAGCGCCGCCGTGCTCTCCCGCGACTCGTCGGCGTCGGGCTCGGCGAACGGGTCGACCCCGATCACCCGGCACGCCACCGCGACCGCGTACTCCCACAGCAGGAACTGCCCGCCGAGCGGCCCGGCGACGCTCACCCCCGCCTCGCGCCCGGGGCCCGGCTCGTCAGGGCGGCGGCCGAGGATGACGCGCCGCAGCTCCCCGGTCAGCTCGAAGCCGGGCGCGTCGACGCCCTCCACCACGACCGGGAGCAGCCCCTTGCCGTCCTTGCCCATCGCCCCGGCGACCAGCTGCTCCGCCCACGCGGCGAAGCCGTCCAGGCCGGAGCCGAGGTCGGCGATCACCAGCTTGTCGCGGGCGCCGAGCGCCGAGGAGCCGAGCGCCGCGCCGAGCGCCAGCGCCGGGTTGTCGTAGGGCTGCCGCAGCGCCCCCGCGAGCCGGGCCGCCTCGTCCAGGAGGACCTCGACGTCCACGCCCGCCAGCGCCGCCGGGACCAGCGCCCGCGCGCCGAGCGCGCCGAACCGGCCGTCGACGTCGGGCTCGGCCAGGACGAGATGGTGCCCGACGTCGCGGGCCGCCTGCTGGAGGTCGGAGCCCTCCTCGGCCACCACGACGAACCGGCGCGCCAGCTCGGCCCCCTTCAGCCCGGCCTCGGAGAAGGCGCGCCCGAAGACGCGCCGAAGCGACTCGGCCTCGACGCCCTCGTCCACCACGACGACGAGCGTCCGGTCCAGGCTGCCGGCCAGGACGGCGGACACCTCGTGCGGGTCGGTGGTGTCGAGGACGGTCAGGTCCGCGCCCGCCGTCCGGCAGATCGCGTCCGCCGCCAGCGCAGGACCCCCGGACGCGACCAGCACGACCCGGTCGAGCCCGGCGGAGCGGACCTCGCCCACCAGGCCCGACAGGCGGTCGCTCAGGTACCGCGAGGTCTCCGGCAGACCCAGCCAGCCGAGCCGGCGGGCGGCGAGCGGGGCCGCGTCGGGCCCCCACAGCTTGGCGTTGCGGGACGCCAGCGAGCCCGGCACGCCGTCGGAGACGAGACGGTCCAGGACCGTCTCGCTCTCGTCGACGACGGCGCCGCGGATGGTGACCGAGATCCCCCCGGCGGTCACCACCGAGGTCACGCGCCGGCCTTCTTGGACTCCAGCTCGCCGGTGATGGTGTCGAGGAGCTCCTTCCAGGACGCCTCGAACTTCTCGACGCCCTCATCCTCCAGCACCCGGACGACGTCGTCGTAGTCGACGCCGACGTCCTTCAGGGCCGCCATGTGCGCGCGGGCGTCGTCGTAGGCGCCCCGGACGGTGTCGCCGCGGACCTGGCCGTGGTCGGCCTCCGCCAGCAGCGTCGCCTCCGGCATCGTGTTGACCGTGCCGGGCGCGACCAGCTCGTCCACGTACAGCGTGTCGCTGAGGTCGGGGTCCTTCACGCCGGTCGAGGCCCACAGCGGCCGCTGGGGACGGGCCCCGGCGTCCTTGAGCGACTTCCACCGGTCGGTGCCGGACTTCTCCTCGTACAGCGCGTAGGCGAGCCGGGCGTTGGCGAGGCCCGCCTTCGAGCGCAGCGCCTTCGCCTCGTCCGAGCCGATCTTGTCGAGCCGCTTGTCGATCTCGGTGTCCACCCGGCTGACGAAGAACGAGGCCACCGAGGCGATCTTCGACAGGTCGTGGCCGTTCTCCCGGGCCTTCTCCAGGCCGGCGAAGAACGCGTCGATGACCTTGCCGTAGCGCTCCAGCGAGAAGATCAGCGTCACGTTCACGCTGATGCCCTCGGCCAGCACCGCCGTGATCGCCGGCAGGCCCTCCTCCGTCGCCGGGATCTTGATGAACAGGTTGGGCCGGTCCACCATCCACCACAGCGCACGCGCCTCGGCGATCGTGCGGCGGGTGTCGCGGGCCACCCGCGGGTCGACCTCGATCGACACCCGGCCGTCCAGGCCCTCCGTCCGGTCGTAGACCGGGCGCAGCACGTCGCAGCCCCACCGGATGTCGTAGGTGGTGATCGCGCGGGACGCCTCCTCGACGTCCACGCCGCGCACCGCGAGGTCGCGGACCTGCTCGTCGTAGGCGTCGCCCTTGCCCAGCGCCTTCGCGAAGATCGTCGGGTTGGACGTGACGCCGACGACGTACTTGTCCTTGACCAGCTCCGCCAGGTTGTCCGTGCGCAGCCGCTCCCGGCTGATGTCGTCCAGCCAGATCGACACGCCCTCGCCCGAGAGCTTCTTCAGAATCTCGCTCATCGCTTTCTCCTCCTCGTCGTCTTCATCGCCGCGCCGGGGGCGGGCGGCGCCCAGGGGTGCGCGGACGCCGTCCGCCTCGCGGGCTCCCGCTCAGTTGCCGGTCGTCTCGCCCTGACCGGCGTTCCGCACTCCCGCCTTGATGAGGCTGGCCTTGGCCGCCGCCACCACGCGCTCGGGCGTGATGCCGAACTGCAGGAACAGGGTCTTGTAGTCGGCCGAGGCGCCGAAGTGCTCCAGGCTCACCGACTCGCCGGCGTCGCCGACGTAGCCGCGCCAGCCGAGCGCCACGCCGGCCTCGACCGACACCCGGGCGCGCACCCCCGGCGGGAGGACCTCCTGCCGGTAGGCGTCGGTCTGCTCCTCGAACCACTCCACGCACGGCATCGACACGACGCGGGTCGGGGTGCCCTCGGACTGCAGCGTCGCGCGCGCCTGCAGCGCCAGCTCCACCTCGCTGCCCGTCGCGATGATGATCACTTCGGGGCGCCCGCCCTCGGCGTCGGCCAGCACATAGCCGCCCTTGGCGACACCCTCGGCGGACGCGATCTCGCCGCCGCGCTCCAGCGTCGCCAGCTTCTGCCGGGTCAGGGCCAGGCCGGCCGGCCGGTCGGTGTGCTGCAGGACCGTCCGCCACGCGACCGCCGTCTCGTTGGCGTCGGCCGGGCGGACGACGTCCAGGCCGGGGATCGCCCGCAGCGCCCACAGGTGCTCGACGGGCTGGTGGGTCGGGCCGTCCTCGCCGAGGCCGATCGAGTCGTGCGTCCAGACGAAGGTGACCGGCAGCTTCATCAGCGCCGCCAGCCGGACCGCCGGGCGCATGTAGTCACTGAAGATCAGGAACGTGCCGCCGTACGGGCGGGTGCCGCCGTGCAGCGCGATGCCGTTGCAGATCGCGGCCATCGCGTGCTCGCGGACGCCGAAGTGCAGCGTGCGGCCGTAGCGGTGGCCGGGGAACTCCTTGGTCTGGAACTCCTCCGGGATGAAGGAGGGCTCGCCCTTCATCGTCGTGTTGTTGCTCTCCGCGAGGTCGGCCGAGCCGCCCCACAGCTCCGGCAGCGTCGGCGCCAGCGACGCCAGCACCTCACCGGACGCCGCGCGGGTCGCGAGGGCCTTGCCCGCCTCGAACTCCGGAAGCGCGGCCTCCCAGCCGGCCGGAAGCGTCCGGGACGAAATCCGGTCGAACTCCGCGGCCCGCTCGGGGTTCGCGGAGCGCCACGCCTCGAACGACTTGGCCCACTCGGCGTGGTCGGCGCGGCCCCGGTCGGACACGGCGCGGGCGTGGGCCAGCACGTCCTCGGGGACCAGGAAGCTCTCGGCCGGGTCCATGCCGAGGATCCGCTTGGTCGCGGCGACCTCGTCCGCGCCGAGCGCCGAACCGTGGATCTTGCCGGTGTTCTTCTTGTTCGGCGCCGGCCAGCCGATGATCGTGCGCAGCGCGATGAAGGACGGGCGGGACGTGTCGGCCTTGGCCGCGGCGAACGCCTCCGCCAGCGCGGCGACGTTCTCCGCGTAGTCGCCGTCCTGCGTCCAGTCGACGTGGTGGACGTCCCAGCCGTAGGCCGCGTACCGGGCGCGCACGTCCTCCGACAGCGCGATCGCCGTGTCGTCCTCGATCGAGATGTGGTTGTCGTCGTAGAGCAGGACCAGGTTGCCCAGGCGCTGGTGCGCCGCCAGCGCGCTCGCCTCGTGGCTGATGCCCTCCTCGATGTCGCCGTCGGACGCGATCGCCCAGACGGTGTGGTCGAAGGGGGACTCGCCCTCCGGCGCGTCCGGGTCGAACAGGCCGCGCTCGCGGCGGGCCGCCATCGCCATGCCCACGGCGTTGGCGATGCCCTGCCCGAGGGGCCCGGTGGTGGTCTCCACGCCCGCGGTGTGCCCGTACTCGGGGTGGCCGGGGGTGAGGCTGCCCCACTTGCGCAGGGACTTCAGGTCGTCCAGCGTCAGCGGGTAGCCCGACAGGTACAGCTGGATGTAGAGGGTCAGGCTGGAGTGTCCGCAGGACAGCACGAACCTGTCCCGCCCGGCCCAGTGCGGGTCCGTCGGGTCGTGCCGCAGGAAGCGCTGGAAGAGAAGGTAGGCGGCCGGCGCGAGGCTCATCGCCGTGCCGGGGTGACCGGAGCCCGCCTCCTCGACCGCGTCCATGGCGAGGGCGCGGATCACGTCCACCGCGCGCCGGTCCTGCTCGGACCACTCAAACGTGCTGTTGTCCCTGCTCACGGAAACGCCAGGCTCCTCTCGAACCGATGTCAAAGAACCACTCTGTAATGTTGTGCGCCGGCGACCCCGCAGACGACCCCCACAGAGGACAACGCCCGGCGGTGCGGCGCCTCTTCCCCCGCCCCGCACGGCCGCACGGGCGCGGTCGCGAAGATCATGCCCGCGCCCAGCCGCGAGCCTATCGCGCGGGAGGGCCGTCGCAGGCGGGGGCGGGGGACCCCTGCGCCGACGCGCCGGGCATAGGGCCGCGACGCTTCATGCACCCTTGCCCGAACGCCCCGCCGACTAACCCCCCGCACGGGGGATCCGGCGGGTGATCCGAGGTCGCCCCGGGGTCCGGACGGGGCCGCCGGCACCGGGCGCGACGCGTCCGGCGACCCGGTGCGCGCCTCCGGGAGGGGGCGGACTACAGTGATTGCGCGGCTGACGCCAGCCGCCGCGGCAAGACGACCAAGCCGAAGTCGCACCCAGCCGAGGCCGGCCCGATCGCGGGGCACCGCCAGGGTGGTACCGATTTCTCATCCCTAGTCAGACGTGGACCCGATTGTGACGGTGCTCAGTAACAAGCGCGGGATCGACCTGGACGAGCAGGTGCCGGAGGCGCCCGCGTCCGGGCTCGCGCCGCCCCCCGCCGAGCGGGCCGCCCGGCGCACGCCCGGTGCGAGCGTGCGCGCCTACGTGGCGCTGACCAAGCCGCGCGTGATCGAGCTGCTCTTGATCACCACCATCCCGGTGATGTTCCTGGCGGACCGGGGCGTGCCGCCGCTGTCCACCGTGCTGCTGACGCTGGCGTTCGGCACCATGTCCGCCGGCGCCGCCAACGCGATCAACTGCTACATCGACCGCGACATCGACGCCAAGATGCGCCGCACCCGGCGCCGCCCGCTGGCCCGCCACCAGGTCACCCCGGCCCGCGCCCTCGTCTTCGGGGTGACGCTCGCCGTGCTGTCCACCGCCGGGTTCCTGCTCGCGGTCAACCCGGTCGCCGCGGCGGGCTCGCTGTTCGCGATCCTGTTCTACGTCTTCGTCTACTCGCTGCTGCTCAAGCGGCGCACCTCGCAGAACGTCGTGTGGGGCGGCATCGCCGGGTGCATGCCCGTCCTCATCGGCTGGGCCGCCGTCACCGGGACCGTCGCCTGGACGCCGTTCGTCCTGTTCGGCGTGGTGTTCCTCTGGACGCCGCCGCACACCTGGACGCTCGCGATGCGCTACCGCGAGGACTACGCCCTCGCCAAGGTCCCGATGCTGCCGGTCGTCGCGTCCGAGCGCCGCGTCGTCGTCGAGAGCCTCGTGTACACCTACGCGACCGTCGCCTGCTCGCTGGTGCTGTGGCCCGTCGCCGGGATGGGCCCGGTGTACGGGGCCGTCGCCGTCGTGCTCGGCCTGGTCTTCCTGGCCGAGGGGCACCGGCTGCTGAAGGCCGTGCGCGCCGGGGTCACCGGCGTCCACCTGCGGCCGATGCGCTTCTTCCACCTGTCGAACGTCTACCTGGCGCTGCTGTTCACCGCCGTGGCGGTCGACCCCCTCCTGTACTGACCGGCGCGCTGTACTGACCGGCGCGGTACTGCCGGCGCGCTCCCGCGCCGCCGCCGCGGGGATCGCCTGCGCTTTAGCGATCGGTGCGACCTGCCGTTACGCTTTCGCGTTATGGCGAGCATGGATCCCAAGGCGGTGCTCGAAGGCCGTGTCCCCGGTCGGCCCCCGGTCGGCCTGATCCTCGGCATGACCGTGTCCGGGCTGTGCGCCGTCATCGCGCTCGGCGCGGACGCCGCCCTCGGCGGGGCCGGCTTCTGGGTCGGGGTGGTCCTCGCCATCCTGCCGATACCGGTGCTGATCGCCCTCGCCCTCACCCTCGACCGGCTGGAGCCCGAGCCGCCGCGCGCCCTCGCCTTCTCGTTCATGTGGGGCGCGGGCGTCGCCGTGCTGGGCGCCCTCGTGCTCAACACCGCCGGGATGCTGTACGTGACCGTGCCCATCTTCGGCGAGACGGAGGGCCACTTCGTCAGCGCCGCCATCGGCGCGCCGATCATCGAGGAGACCCTGAAGGGCGCCGTCCTGTTCGGCATGCTGTGGTTCCGCCGCAACGAGATCGACGGGTTCGCCGACGGGATAATGTACGCCGCCATGGTCGGGCTCGGCTTCGCCATGATGGAGAACGTCACGTACTACACGCGGGCCTTCGAGGACGGCGGCGCCCAGCAGCTCCAGGCGGTCTTCATCCTGCGCGGCCTGATCGCGCCGCTCAGCCACCCGCTGTTCACCTCGATGACCGGCCTCGGCGTCGCCTACGCCGCCACGCACCGGCGCGGCCAGATCGCCGCGCCGCTCGCCGGGCTGCTCGGCGCGATGGTGCTGCACGGGCTGTGGAACGGCGCCGCCGCGTTCGGGCTCGGCGGGCTCGGCATCGTCTACCTGCTGGACTTCTGCGTCCTGGTCACGCTGATCGTCATCGTGTTCGTCGAGCGGCGCAACACCGTCCGCCGCATCGAGGCCTACCTGCCGATGTACGCGGGGACGGGCCTGGTGACGCCGCAGGACGTGCGGATGCTGCGCTCCATCCCCTCGCGCCGCGCCGCCCGCCGCTGGGCCCGCTCGGTCGGCGGCGCGCCCGCCGGGCGCGCCATGGTCGACTACCAGCTCGCCGCGACCGAGCTGGCGCTGCTGCACAAGCGCGCCGACCGGGGGGTGGCCGACCAGCGCTGGTTCCTGACCCGCCGCGACTCGCTGCTCGCACTGATGTCGCTGGCCAGGCAGGCGTTCCTGCGCACCCCGCCGCGCCCCGGAGCGGGCCTGCAGGCCGGGCCGCCCTGGGCGCGGCAGGGGCCGTCGGGGTTCCTGCCGCCGCGGCCGCCCGGTCCGTACGGCGCCTGACCCGCGGACGCGGGCGGAGCGGCGCGAGACGGCCGGGGGCCGGGTCACGGTCGCGGGGACCCGGCCATACGATTGGTGCCGTGGCAGAGCGAGAGTCCTCCAACCTCCTGATCCGGACCTGGAACGCCGTGTGGCGCCCGACGCCCGGGTCGCTGCGGCTGCTCGCGCTGATCGGCGTCATCGGCAACGTGGTGATCGTCGTCAGCGGCGGCGCCGTCCGCGTCACCAAGTCCGGCCTCGGCTGCCCCGACTGGCCGCGCTGCTCCGGTGACAGCCTCGTGCCGACCCACGATCCTGAGCACCATGTGCTCAACATGTCGATCGAGTTCGGCAACCGGCTGATCACCTTCGTGGTGCTGGGCGTGGGCGTGCTGGTGTTCGTCGCCGCGCTGCGGCTGCGGCCGCGCCGCCGGGGCCTGGTGTGGTGGGCGCTGGCCCAGCCGATGAGCGTGGTCGCCCAGGCGGTCATCGGCGGCATCGTCGTGCTGACCGAGCTGCACCCGGCGGCGGTCTCGCTGCACTTCCTCGTCTCGCCGGCCCTGCTGGTGTTCTGCGTCGCGCTGTGGATCCGCGCGGGAGAGGGCGACGCGCCGCCCCGGCCGCTCGCCGGGCCCTGGACGCGCCGCCTCGCCGCCGCGCTGCTGGTCTCCTGCGCCGCCGTGCTCGTCGCGGGCACCGTCGTCACCGGCACCGGCCCGCACGCGGGCGACGCGGAGTCGCGCCGCTACGGGTTCGACATCACCGACGTCGCCCGGATCCACGGCGAGCTGGCGTGGCTCACCATCGCCCTGACGGTGCTCGCCATCGTGGCCCTGCACCGCGCGGGGGCGCCCGCCGCCGCCCGCCGCCGCGCCCACGAGCTGGCCGGGCTGATCGTCCTGCAGGGCGCCGTCGGCTACACCCAGTACTTCCTCGGCGTGCCCGCCGGCCTGGTGCTGCTGCACATGCTCGGGTCGGTGCTGATGTGGATCGCGGCGTTCCGCCTGTTCTTCGCCCTGCGGGACCGGGGCCCCGTCCCCGCGACCGTGGACCCGGCCTCGGCGGCCCCGCGGCCCGCCGAGGCGCCCCAGCCCGCCTGACCCGCGCTCAGGCCTTGCGCAGGAACGCGCGGAGGCGCTCCAGCGGCCAGGTGTTGATGACGACGTCGGGGGTCAGCCAGCCCCGCTGGGCGGTGCCGACGCCGTAGCGGATGTTGCGGTGGTGGCCCACGGAGTGGGCGTCGGTGTCGATGGAGAACTTCACGCCGAACCGCTTCGCGCGCCGGATCAGGTCGGCGGGCAGGTCGAGGCGGTCGGGGAAGGAGTCGATCTCCATCGCGGTGCCGGTGCGGGCGGCGGCGCGGAACACCTCGTCCCAGTCGGCGTTCACCGGAGCCCGGCGGCCGATGCTGCGGGCGGTGGGGTGCCCGATCACGTGGACGTGGGGGTTCTCGCACGCGCGGACGAGCCGCCGGGTCATGCTCGCCTCGTCCTGCGTGAAGTGGGAGTGGACGGAGGCGACGCAGACGTCGAAGCCGGACAGGAAGTCGGCGTCCCAGTCGACGCCGCCGTCGGGGTCGATGTTGAGCTCGGTGCCGTGCAGGAGCGTGAGGCCGGGGAACCGCTCCCGCAGCTCGGCGACCTGCGCGCGCTGGGCGAGCATCTTCTCGTCGGTCATGCGCTGCATGACCAGGTTCGGCGCGTGGTCGGTGATCGCGTAGTACTCCAGGCCGCGGTCCCGCGCGGCGGCGGCCATGTCCTCCAGGGAGGCGACGCCGTCGGTCAGGTCGGTGTGGCTGTGCAGGTCGCCGCGGAGGTCCTCGACGGTCACCAGGTGGGGCAGTTCGTCCTTCAGCGCCGCCTCGATCTCGCCGGAGTCCTCGCGGAGGGTGGGATGGACCCAGGGGAGGCCGAGGCGCTCGTAGACCTCCTCCTCGGTCCTGGACACGATCAGCTCGTCGGTCCGGGCGTCGAACAGCCCGTACTCCGACAGCCTGAGCCCCGCCCTCACGGCGATCTCGCGGGTGCGGATGTTGTGGGCCTGCGAGCCGGTGAAGTACTGGAGCGCGGCGCCCCACGATTCGGGCGGGACGACGCGCAGGTCGACCTGCAGGCCCTGGGCGGTGCGGATCGAGGTCTTCTTGTCGCCGCCCGCGATCACTTCCGCGACGAACGGGAGCGCGGTGAACGCCTCCATGATCGGACGCGGGTCGCGGGAGGCGGCCAGCACGTCCACGTCGCCGATCGTCTCGCGCATCCGGCGCAGCGAGCCGGCGTGGGCGCAGCGCTCCACCTGGGGCAGCTCGGACAGGGCCGCGACGATCTCGTCGGCGACGCCCGCCGCGGCGTCGACCAGGACGCGCTCGCCGGAGCTGCGCATCAGCTCGATGCCGTGGAGGATGTTCTCCTCGGTCTTGGCGCCGAAGCCCTTGAGCCCGCGGAGCCGGCCCTCCTGGACGGCGGCGGCCAGCTCGTCCACCGAGGAGACGCCGAGCGCCTCGTAGACGGCGAGGGCCTTCTTCGGGCCGAGCGTGGGGATGGCCGTCAGGGCGCGGACCCCGGCCGGGATCTGCGTGCGCAGCTCCTCCACCTGCCGGATCGTTCCGGTGGTGTTGTAGTCGAGGAGCTTCTTGGCGATC
Source organism: Actinomadura sp. NPDC023710 (assembly GCF_040639875.1). NCBI lineage: Bacteria > Bacillati > Actinomycetota > Actinomycetes > Streptosporangiales > Thermomonosporaceae > Actinomadura > Actinomadura sp. NPDC023710. The sequence continues at coordinate 206,718 of NZ_JBFAGB010000008.1, read as the reverse complement.
GCGTCGCCCACCCCCGAGATCGTGCGGAGCCCGGCCAGGTCGAGGCCGGCGATGTCGCCGGGGTGGCCCGCGACCGCCCGCGCCGCCTTCTCGTACGCCCTGATCTTGAAAGCGTCGCCGCCCGTGATGGACAGCAGGTCCGCCAGTTCCTGGATGAGGGCCGCAGCCTCGTCGTTCGCCCGTGCCATGGGCCGAGTCTAGAAGCCGGGTACGACGTTTCCGGCGCTCAGCGCAGGGGCGCGACGGGTCCGCCGGGCCGCTCGGTCCGGCCGCGCACGACCTCCCCGGCGATCGCCGCGACCTGCTCCTCGGGCAGCCGCCGGTAGCCGTCGGCGGTGACGACCGCGATCGTCGGGTAGATGCGCCGGGCCGGGTCGGGGCCGCCGGTGGCGGTGTCGTCGTCGGCCGCGTCGTAGAGGGCCTGGACGCACACGGTGGCGGCGTCCTCCAGGGACAGGTCGTCGCGGTAGAGCTTCTTCAGCGCGCCGGTGGCGTACGGGGAGCCGGAGCCGTCCGCGTGGAAGCCGCGGGCCTCCTGCGGGGCGCCGGTGATGTCGTAGGTGTAGATCCGCGCCTCGCCGGAGCCGGGGTCGAGGCCGGCGAACAGCGGGACGACCGCGAGCCCTTGGAGGGCCTGCGCGAGGTTGGCCTGGATCACGGCGCCGAGGCGGCGGGCCTTGCCCGGCAGCGACAGCGGGACGGTCTCCATCTTCTCGTAGTGCTCCAGCTCCACCTGGAACAGCCGGACCATCTCAAGCGCCAGCCCGACCGTCCCCGCGAAGGCGACGGCGGAGTACTCGTCGGCGCGCTGCACCTTGTCGAGCTCGCGGTAGGCGATGCGGTGGCCCTGCGTGGCGCGCCGGTCGCCGGCCATCATGACGCCGCCCGGGAACGTCAGCGCCAGGACCGTCGTCCCGTGCGGCAGTTCGGGCGCGTCCCCCTCGGGCACCCGGTTGACGGGCAGCAGCTCAGGGGAGTGCAGGCGCAGGAAGTCGACGAACGACGCCGACCCCGCCTCGAAGAACTCGGGCGGAATCCCCTGGTCCTCGCTCCGGCCGATCACGGCGGCTCCTCTCCGGCTTGATGATCGCGACGTCCCGATCCTTCCACGCTGCCACACGGGGCCGCCACCGCTCAGGCCTCAGGGGCCTCGGGCGGCTCCTTCCGGCTCCGGGTGGCGCCCGCGCAGGCGACGATGACGCAGCAGATCGCGACCCACTGGCGCGCCGTGAGGATCTCGCCCAGCAGCGCCACCCCGACGAGCGCCGCGACGGCGGGCTCCAGGCTCATGAGGATCCCGAAGACGCGGGCGGGCATCCGCCGCAGCGCCTCCAGTTCGAGCGAGTACGGGATCACCGACGACAGCAGCCCGACGCCGAGGCCGATCAGCACCAGCCGCGGGTCCAGCAGGGCGGTGCCCGCGGACGCCACGCCGAGCGGGAGGATCGCGACGGTCCCGACGACGCTGGCGAGCGCCAGGCCGGTGGAGCCGGGGAACCGCCTGCCGGTCGCGGCGGTGAGCACGATGTAGCCCGCCCAGCACGCCCCCGCCAGCAGCGCGAACGCGATGCCGACCGGGTCGAGGGCGCCGCTGCCGCCCCTGGCGAGCAGGACGACCCCGGCGCCCGCCAGCACGACCCACAGCGCGTCGCGGGGGCGCCGGGAGGCGACGATCGAGACCAGGAGCGGCCCGAGGAACTCGATCGTGACCGCGACGCCCAGCGGGATCCGCGAGAACGACTGGTAGATCGAGAAGTTCATCAGCGCCAGCGCCAGCCCGAAGCCGGCGGCGATCGCGAGGCTGGAGCGCGAGTGGTCGCGCAGGACGGTCCGCAGCGCCTTGCGGCTGAGGAACCCCAGCACGATCGCCGAGGTCAGCAGGCGCATCGTCACGACGGCGCTCGGCGGCAGCCGGTCGAACAGGTGCTTGGCCATGCCCGCCCCGACCTGCAGGGAGATGATGCCGAGCAGGATCAGCGCGGGCGGCGGCACCGACCCGAGCGACAGTTTCCGCGATGAGAGCGCCCGCGCCCGGGAAGGACGGGCGGGGTGGGACGCGCCGCCGAACGAGCCGGGCGCTTCAGACAGGACCATGCGCTACTCCCACTTGAAGAAGCGGGCGGCCAGGACGAGGCCCGCGACGGCCCACACGGCGAGGACCGCCAGCGGCCGGCCGGGGAACGCGGCGCCGTGCTGGAGGACCTGGCGCAGCCCCTCGGAGAGCGCCGAGATCGGCAGCAGCTCCAGGGCGGAGCGCACCGCGCCGGGGAACCGGTCCAGCGGGAAGACGACGCCGCCGAGGGCGAGCAGCAGGATGTAGACGAGGTTGGCTGCGGCCAGGGTGGCCTCGGCGCGCAGTGTCCCGGCCATGAGCAGCCCGAACCCGCTGAACGCGGCGGTGCCGAGCAGCAGCAGGACGACCACCGAGGCGGGGTCGCCGTGCGGGTGCCAGCCGAGCGCCAGCGCCACGGCGCAGACCACCGCGGCCTGCACGGCCTCGACCGCGACCACGCTGAGCGTCTTGGCGGCGATGAGCCCGCCGCGCGGCAGCGGGGTCGCGCCGAGCCGCTTGAGGACGCCGTAGCGCCGCTCGAAGCCGGTGCCGATGGCCTGGCCGGTGAACGCGGTGGACATCACCGCGAGGGCGAGGATGCCGGGCGCCAGGAAGTCGACGCGGCGGCCCGCGCCGAGGTCCAGCAGGGACGTGGCGCTGAACAGCGCGAGCAGCACCACCGGGATGATCAGTGTGAGCAGCAGCTGCTCGCCGTTGCGCAGCACGGCGCGGAACTCGTAGCCGGCCTGGGAGAGGATCATGCGCGGCAGCGGCGCGGCGCCCGGCGCGGGGGCGAGGTCCAGCGAGGTCGTCACGAGCGCAGCTCCCGTCCGGTGAGTTCCAGGAAGACGTCCTCCAGCGTGCGCCGCTCGATCCGCAGGTCCTCGGTCAGGACGCCGTGCGAGGCGCACCAGGCGGTGACCGTGGCCAGCAGCTCGGGCCGGACGTCGGCCTCGATCAGGTAGTGCCCGGCGGGCGACTCCTTGGCGGCGCTCCCGGCGGGCAGCGCCGCGAGCAGCTCCTCCAGGCCGAGGCCGGGACGGGCGCGGAACCGCAGCTGCCGCTCGGCGCCGGTCAGCTCCTCGGGGGCGCCCTCGGCGACGACCCGGCCGCCGTCGACGATCACGATGTGGTCGGCGAGGCGCTCGGCCTCCTCCATGTTGTGCGTGGTGAGCACGACCGAGACCCCGGCGGCGCGCAGCTCGCCGATCAGGTCCCAGGTCGCGTGCCTGGCCTGCGGGTCGAGCCCGGTGGTGGGCTCGTCGAGGAAGACCAACTCGGGACGTCCGACCACGGCGACGGCGAGGGAGAGCCGCTGCTGCTGCCCGCCCGACATCCGCCGGAACGGGGTGCGGGCGTGCCCGGTGAGGCCGAGCCGCTCCAGCAGGGCGGAGGCGTCGAGCGGCGCGGTGTGGAACGAGGCGACGAGCCGCAGGAACTCGCCGGCCCGCGCGGTGCCCGGCACGCCGCCGGACTGCGGCATCACGCCGACCCGCGGGCGCAGGGCGCGCCCGTCGGCGGCGGGGTCGAGGCCGAGGACGCGGACGGTGCCCGCATCGGCCCGCCGGAACCCCTCGCAGATCTCGATCGTGGTGGTCTTGCCGGCGCCGTTCGGGCCGAGCAGCGCGGTGACCGCACCCCGGGCGGCGCTGAGCGACAGGCCGTCCACGGCCGCCACCGCGCCGTAGCGCTTGGCGAGCGAGTGCAGTTCGACCGCGCCGTCTCCGGGGGGTGTCATGGTGACGAGTTTAGGTCCGGGGCAGGACAGCTCCGCGCCCGGTCCCGGCGCCGCCGGCGTGAAGTCGCGGTAAAGCCGCCCGGTGGAAGTCGATCTAGTTTCGCCGCCGCGCCCCGGGGAATCCGCGCTCTGGGGGAGTCGCGGCGCCGTGGCCGTGCTCCGGGGAGGTGGGGATGGCGTTCCGCGTCGATTCGGAGGTGGGCCGGCTCCGGGAGGTGCTGCTGCACCGGCCCGAGCTGTCGCTGAAGCGGCTCACCCCCTCCAACGCCGCCGGGCTGCTGTTCGACGACGTGCTGTGGGTCCGGCGGGCGGTGGAGGAGCACGAGGAGTTCGAGGACGTGCTGCGCGCCCAGGGCGTGCGGACGCATCTGCTGATCGACCTGCTCGGCGAGACCGTCACGATCCCCGAGGCGCGCCGGCACATCCTCGACAGGGTGGTCGACCCGCACTGGTTCGGCCCGCTGGCGACCGACGCGATCCGCAACTGCTTCGACGCCATGGACGTGGCGGAGCTGGCGGCGTTCCTGATCGGGGGCATCACCAAGCGGGAGATGCTGGAGCGGATGCCCGAGCCGGCGTCCATCGCGTTCCACTCCATCGGCATGGACGGGTTCGTCCTGCCGCCGCTGCCCAACCACCTGTTCACCCGCGACACGTCCTGCTGGATCTACGACGGCGTGTCGATCAACACGATGCGCATGAAGGCCCGGATGCGCGAGACGGTGAACATGGAGGCGGTCTACCGCTGGCACCCGCTGTTCGCGACCGGCTACGACCGGCCCGCCGAGGGCGGGTACCACGTGTGGAACCGCGGCACCGCCATGGCGCCGGCGACGCTGGAGGGCGGCGACGTGCTGGTCCTCGGGAACGGCGCCGTGCTGGTCGGGATGAGCGAGCGCACGCAGCCGCAGGCCGTCGAGATGCTGGCCCAGGCGCTGTTCGCCGGGGGCTCCTGCGACCGGATCGTCGCGCTGCGGATGCCGCGCAGGCGGGCGTTCATGCACCTGGACACGGTCATGACGATGGTCGACCACGGGGTGTTCACCAAGTACGCGGGGATGGGCATGCTTCCGTCCCACACCGTGGAGCCCGGCGACAACGAGAAGGAACTCAAGATCACCGATCATCCGGCGGAGGACATGCACCGGGCCGTCGCCGCCGCGCTCGGGTTGGACGACATCACGGTCCTCGCCCCGACCCAGGACGTGTTCTCCGCCGAGCGCGAGCAGTGGGACGACGGCGCGAACGTCCTGGCCGTCGCGCCCGGCGTCGTCGTCGCCTACGAGCGCAACGCCACGAGCAACAACCACCTGAGCCGGAACGGCGTCGAGGTCATCACGATCCGCGGCAGCGAGCTCGGCCGGGGCCGCGGCGGCCCGCGCTGCATGAGCTGCCCGCTCGTCCGGGACGCCTGATGGCGGCCGAGCTGCGCGGCCGCAGCCTGCTCAGGGAACTCGACTTCACGCCGGGCGAGTTCGAACACCTCATCGACCTGGCGGCCGACCTGAAGGCGGCCAGGCGCGGCGGGACGGAGACGCAGGCGCTGGCGGGCAGGAACATCGCGCTCATCTTCGAGAAGGCCTCCACCCGCACCCGCTGCGCGTTCGAGGTCGCCGCGCACGACCAGGGCGCCCACGTCACCTACCTCGACCCCGGCGGGACGCAGATCGGCCACAAGGAGTCGATGAAGGACACGGCGCGCGTCCTCGGACGGATGTACGACGGCATCCAGTACCGGGGGGCCGGCCAGAGGCGCATCGAGGAACTGGCCGAGCACGCGGGCGTCCCGGTGTGGAACGGCCTGACCGACGAGTGGCACCCGACGCAGATGCTCGCCGACATGCTCACCATGCGCGAGCACGGCGGCAGGCCGTTGCGCGAGGTCACGTACGCGTACCTGGGCGACGCGCGCAACAACATGGGGCACTCCTACGTGGCGGCCGGGGCGCTCCTCGGCATGAACGTCCGCATCGTCGCCCCGCGCGCCCTCTGGCCCGACGAGGAGACGGTCGTCGGGCCGTCCCGCGCGGTCGCCGCCGGGACGGGTGCGAGCATCACCATCACCGAGGACGTCGCGGACGGCGTGCGCGGCGCCGACTTCGTCATCACCGACGTGTGGGTGTCGATGGGCGAACCGGCCGAGGTGTGGGACGAGCGGATCGCGATGCTCGCGCCCTACCAGGTGAACGCCGAGGTCATGCGGGCGACCGGCAATCCCGCCGCCAGGTTCATGCACTGCCTGCCGGCCTTCCACGACCGGCGGACCGCCGTCGGGGAGGAGATCTACCGCAGGACCGGCCTGGACGCCCTGGAGGTCACCGACGAGGTGTTCGAGTCCGAGGCGTCGATCGTCTTCGACGAGGCCGAGAACCGGATGCACACGATCAAGGCGGTCATGGTGGCGACGCTCGGCTGAGCGGGGGCCGCCGGGGAGGGGGAGGACGCATGCGCGTGGTCGTCGCGCTCGGGGGGAACGCGCTGGTCAAGCGGGGGCAGACGCCCGACGCCGAGCTCCAGCGCGGCAACGTCGACCGGGCCGTGCGGTCGCTGGCGCCGCTCGCCGAGCGGCACGAGCTGATCATCACGCACGGGAACGGGCCGCAGGTCGGGGTGCTGGCGCTGGAGAGCGTCAACGACCCGAACCTGACCCGGCCCTACCCGCTGGACACGATCGGCGCCGAGACCCAGGGCATGATCGGCTACTGGATGCTCCAGGCCCTGCAGAACGCGCTGCCCGGCCGCCAGGTGATGGCGATGATCAACCAGACGCTGGTGTCGGCGGTGGACCCGGCGTTCCAGAATCCCACCAAGTTCGTCGGCCAGGTCTACGAGCGCGAGGAGGCGGAGAAGCTCGCCTCCGAGTACGGCTGGACCGTCCGGCCCGACGGGGACCGCTGGCGCCGCGTGGTGCCGTCCCCGCGGCCGCAGCGGGTGATCGAGACGCGGCTGATCAGGGAGCTGGTCCGGCTCGGCACGGTGGTGGTGTGCGCGGGCGGCGGCGGTATCCCGGTCTTCCGCAACGACGTGGGGCGGTTGGAGGGCGTCGAGGCGGTGGTCGACAAGGACCTCACCGCGGCCGTCCTCGCCGAGAGCATGGACGCCGACGCGCTGCTCATCCTCACCGACGTGCCCCGCGTGATGCGCGACTTCGGCACGCCGCGGCAGGAGGAGATCACCCACACGACGCCGTACGAGCTGCGCGGCGAGGACTTTCCCGCAGGGTCGATGGGCCCGAAGGTCGAGGCGGCGGTGAGCTTCGTCGAGCGGACGGGCGACATGGCCGCGATCGGGATGATCGACCAGTGCGAGCGCATCCTGGAGGGGACCGCGGGGACGATCGTCACCCCGAACGCCACCTGGCCGCTGGCGAGCACCCTGTGACCGCCGGGACCGCACCGGAGACCTTCGCGCGCAGCCTGCTGCGGACCAAGCCCGTCGACCTGATCGTCGCCGAGGGCGGGCGCGGCGAGGGCGGCGAGCTGAGGCGCACGATGAGCCTGCTCCAGCTCACCCTGTTCAGCGTCGGCGCGACCCTCGGCACCGGCATCTTCGTCGTCCTCGGCGAGGCGGTCCCGCTGGCCGGGCCCGCGGTCGTGCTGTCGTTCGTCCTCGCCGCCGTCACCGCCCTGTTCTCGGCGCTGTCCTACGCCGAGCTGGCCGGGACCATCCCGGTCTCCGGCTCGTCCTACTCCTACGCCTACGCGACGCTGGGCGAGCTGGTCGCGTGGGTCTGCGGCTGGTGCCTGCTGCTGGAGTACGCCGTGTCGGTGTCGGCCGTGGCGGTCGGCTGGGGCTCCTACCTCAACGCCTTCCTCGACGGCGCGGCGGGCTTCACGATCGCGGCGCAGATCAGCAACCCGCCGGGGGAGGGCGGCCTCGTCAACGTCCCCGCGGTGATCGTGGTGCTGTTCGCCACGGCGCTGCTGCTGCGCGGCACGTCCGAGAGCGCCGCCGCCAACACGGTCATGGTGTTCCTCAAGATCGGCGTGCTGCTGTTCTTCTGCGCGATCGCCTTCACGGCGTTCCGGGCGGGGAACATGACCCCGTTCGCGCCGATGGGATGGGCGGGCATCAGCGCGGCCGGCTCCAAGGTGTTCTTCTCCTACATCGGCTTCGACGCCGCCTCCACCGCCGGTGAGGAGGCCAGGAACCCGCGCCGCGACCTGCCCCTCGCGATCATGCTCTCGCTGGCCGTCGTGACCGCCCTGTACGTCCTGGTCGGGCTCGCCGCGGTCGGTGCCATGCACTGGACGCGGTTCTCGCTCAGCGGCTCCGAGGCCTCGCTGGCGCAGGTGCTGGACTCGGTGAGCGGGCGGACGTGGCCGTCGCTGGTCCTGTCCCTGGGCGCCGTGGTCGCCATCGCCAGCGTCGTGCTCACCGTCATGTACGGGCAGACCCGCATCCTGTTCGCGATGTCGCGGGACGGGCTCGTCCCGCACGTCTTCCAGAAGGTGAGCCCGCGGCGCCGCGTGCCGGTCGCCAACACCGTCATCGTGGCGGCGTTCATCGCGATCCTCGCCGCGGTGATCCCGCTCGGCCGGCTCGTCGACGCCACCAGCATCGGGACGCTGTTCGCGTTCGCCCTGGTCAGCGTCGGTGTGATCGTGCTGCGCCGCACCCGGCCGGAGCTCGCGCGCAGCTTCCGCGCGCCGCTGTACCCGGTGACGCCGCTGCTCGGCGTCGCGCTGTGCGTCTACCTGATGGTCGGGCTCGGCGGCGTCACCTGGACCGTCTTCGCGATCTGGACCGCCGTCGGCCTGGCCGCCTACTTCCTGTACGGCCGCCGCCACTCGCGCCTGGCGGCCCGGCACGCAGGGCCCAACGGAGGGAGCCCGCATGAGTGAACCGAACGGCAGTGAACCGAACGGCAGTGCACCTGATGCCGGGGAATCGGGAGGCGGGGGACCGGACGGGCTGCGCGTGCTGGTCGGGTACTCGCCCGACGAGCGCGGCGACGACGCCCTCGCCCTGGCCGCGATGGTCCGGTCGGCGGACCGGTCGAGCCGGCTCGCGCGGCTGACGGTCGTCAACCTGTATCCGCCCGCCTGGCCCGCGCACGGCCCCGCGTCGGTGGACGCCGAATGGGTCGCCTACCTCAGGGGCCAGGCCGAGGAGGCGTTGGCGCGGGCCGTCGCGCGGCTCGGCGAGCTCCAGGTGCCGCGGCCTGAGCTGGACCTGCGGGCGCGCGCCCACCGGGGGACCGGGCGCGGCCTCATCGAGGCCGCGAAGGAGGCGGACGCCGATCTCGTCGTGATCGGCTCGGCTCCGGGCGGCCGCCGCGGCCGGATCGCCATCGGCAGCACCGCCGACCAGCTCCTGCACGACTCGCCGGTGCCGGTGATGCTGGCGCCGCGCGGATACGCCGAGGAGTCGCTGGGCCACCACCGGACGCTCGGGCCCGACCGCTCGGCGCGGCGGCTGGAGCGGATGACCGTGGCGTTCTGGCCGCGCCGCGATGTCGAGGGCCCGCTGCTGGCCGCCGCCGCGCTCGCGCGGACGCTGGGGCTGCCGATGCGGCTGCTGACGCTGGTGCTGCGGCCGGCCGCGCTCGCGGCCGGGCTCGGCGGTGTCGGCGGCGCGCTGGACCGCCAGGTCGCCCGGGCCGACGAGGAGCTGCGGGAGGCCGCGGGCCTGCTCGGGGCGCGCCTGGGGGACGGGATGCCGGTGGAGCGGCTCGCGGAGGTGGGGACCGGGGTCGCCAGCACTCTCGGCGCCGTCGATATGCTGCCGGGCGAGGTCGTCGCCTGCCTGCCCGGCCGTCATGGGCCGCTGCGCAAGGTGTTCCTCGGGGAGGGCTCCGGCAAAATCGTCCGGGCCGCCCCGTGCCCGGTGCTGGTGCTGCCGCGCGGGACCGGCGCGGGCCAGGGCGAGGCGCCCTCCGGCGAGGACGCCCAGCTTAGGTAAGGCTTACCTGCGTGAGCTACGACATTGGCGATCCAGTGTTTCGCGGGAAGTAATTACGGCACACTGATGTTGTGAAAAACGTGGGCGAGGATCAGACGAGCAGCCGGGGCGCCACCGCGCGCCCTGTCGGCGTGCCGTCCGGCCAGCCCGAGCGCGACACCCGCGCCCGGGTCGCCAGGCTGATCCTCGAACACGGCCCCGTCACCGCGTCCACGTTGGGAGAGCGCGTCGGCCTCACGCCGGCGGCGATCCGGCGGCATCTGGACGCGCTCCTGGCCGAGGGCATGATCGAGATCCGCAAGGCGCGGGTGCCGCAGTCCCGGCGCGGCCGGGGCCGCCCCGCCAAGTGGTTCGCCATCACCGACGCCGGGCGCAGCGCCTTCGTGCACGCCTACGACGACCTGGCGACCAGCGCCCTGCGGTTCCTCGCCGAGACGGCCGGCGACCACGCGGTCGCCGAGTTCGCCCGGCGGCAGATCGCCGACCTGGAGCGCCGGTACCGGCCCGTCGTGCAGGACGCGCCGCCTCACCAGCGGGTCCGCACGCTCGCCGAGGCCCTGTCGGGGGACGGCTACGCGGCCGCCGCCGCCAAGGCGCCCCAGCCGGGCGGCGGCGAGCAGCTGTGCCAGCACCACTGCCCGGTCGCGCACGTCGCCGCGGAGTTCCCCCAACTGTGCGAGGCCGAGACCGAGGCGTTCAGCCGGCTGCTGGGCACTCCAGTGCAGCGGCTCGCCACGATCGCGCACGGCGACGGCATCTGCACCACCCACGTCAGCTCCCGCTCGCTGTGCGGGACCAGCGACACCGGCGAGGGCGGCGCCCGCGCCGCGCACGCCGCCCCTGGCGGGGACACGGCGGACGCGGGGGCGTCCGCCGGCACGCATCTGATCAGTGACGAGGAGTCCGGAGGGACCTCCCTATGACTACGGCAGCCCACCCGGAGCTCGAAGGGCTCGACAAGTACAAGTTCGGCTGGGCCGACTCGGACGCCGCCGGCGCCTCGGCGCGCCGCGGCCTGAACGAGGACGTCGTCCGCGACATCTCGGGCAAGAAGAGCGAGCCTGAGTGGATGCTCGACCTGCGCCTCAAGGGGCTGCGGTTGTTCAGCAAGAAGCCGATGCCCACCTGGGGCTCGGATCTCACGGGCATCGACTTCGAGAACATCAAGTACTTCGTGCGCTCCACCGAGCAACAGGCCACGTCCTGGGAGGAGCTCCCCGAGGACATCAAGAACACCTACGACAAGCTCGGCATCCCCGAGGCGGAGAAGCAGCGCCTCATCGCCGGCGTCGCCGCCCAGTACGAGTCGGAGGTCGTCTACCACAAGATCCGCGAGGACCTTGAGGAGAAGGGCGTCATCTTCGTCGACACCGACACCGGCCTGCGCGAGCACCCGGAGATCTTCCAGGAGTACTTCGGCTCGGTGATCCCGGTCGGCGACAACAAGTTCGCCGCGCTCAACACCGCCGTGTGGTCGGGCGGCTCGTTCATCTACGTCCCGCCGGGCGTGCACGTGGAGATCCCGCTCCAGGCCTACTTCCGGATCAACACCGAGAACATGGGCCAGTTCGAGCGGACGCTGATCATCGCCGACGAGGGCTCCTACGTCCACTACGTCGAGGGCTGTACCGCCCCGATCTACAAGTCCGACTCGCTGCACTCGGCCGTCGTGGAGATCGTCGTGAAGAAGGACGCCCGCGTCCGCTACACGACGATCCAGAACTGGTCGAACAACGTCTACAACCTGGTGACCAAGCGCGCCGTCGCCTACGAGGGCGCCACCATGGAGTGGGTCGACGGCAACATCGGCTCCAAGGTCACCATGAAGTACCCGGCCATCTACCTGCTCGGCGAGCACGCCAAGGGCGAGACCCTGTCGATCGCGTTCGCGGGCGAGGACCAGCACCAGGACGCCGGCGCGAAGATGGTGCACGCCGCGCCGAACACCTCCAGCAGCATCATCTCCAAGTCGGTGGCGCGCGGCGGGGGCCGCACGTCCTACCGCGGACTGGTGCAGATCCAGGAGGGCGCCGAGCACAGCAAGTCCACGGTCAAGTGCGACGCGCTGCTGGTCGACCAGATCAGCCGCTCCGACACCTACCCCTACGTCGACGTCCGCGAGGACGACGTGGAGATGGGCCACGAGGCCACCGTCTCCAAGGTGTCCGAGCAGCAGCTGTTCTACCTGATGAGCCGCGGCCTCACCGAGGACGAGGCGATGGCGATGATCGTGCGCGGGTTCGTCGAGCCGATCGCGCGCGAGCTGCCGATGGAGTACGCCCTGGAGCTGAACCGGCTCATCGAACTGCAGATGGAAGGAGCCGTCGGCTGATGGGGCTGGAGCAGAAGCCTCTCTCGACGCTGCACGAGAAGGCGTCCTACGAGGTTGCCGACTTCGACGTGCCCACGGGCCGCGAGGAGGAGTGGCGGTTCACCCCGCTGCGCCGCCTGCGCGGCCTGCACAACGGCACGGCCGAGGACGGCGGCAAGGTCCTGCTGGAGGTCGAGGCGGCGCCGGAGGTGACCGTCGAGACCGTCGGCCGCGGCGACGAGCGCCTCGGCAGGGCCTACGTCCCCGCCGACCGGGTCAGCGCCCAGGCGTGGAGCTCCTTCACCCAGGCCACGGTCGTGACCGTCCCGAAGGAGACCGCGGCCTCCGTGCCGACGGTGCTGCGGCTGCGCGGCGAGGACGCCTCGGCCGCCGCCTACGGGCACACCACCGTCGTCCTGGAGCCCTTCGCCGAGGCCACCGTCGTGCTGGCGCACCAGGGCTCGGCGACCTACGCCGACAACATCGAGTTCGTCGTCGGCGACGGTGCCCGCCTGTCGGTGATCAGCCTGCAGGACTGGGCGGACGACGGCGTCCACGTCTCCCACCAGCACGCCCGGCTCGGCCGCGACGCCCGGTTCGTCTCGCACAACATCTCGCTCGGCGGCGACGTCGTGCGGATCTCGCCGTCCGTCGCCTACGAGGGGCCCGGCGGCGACGCCGAGCTGTACGGGGTGTACTTCGCCGACGGCGGCCAGCACCTGGAGCACCGCCTCCTCGTCGACCACGCCGTCCCGCACTGCCGCAGCCGCGTCGACTACCGCGGCGCCCTGCAGGACCGGGACGCGCACGCCGTCTGGATCGGCGATGTGATCATCCGCGCCGAGGCCGAGGGCACCGACACCTACGAGCTGAACCGCAACCTCGTGCTCACCGACGGGACGCGGGTCGACTCCGTGCCGAACCTGGAGATCCTCACGGGCGAGGTCGCCGGAGCGGGCCACGCCTCGGCGTCCGGGCGGCTGGACGACGAGCACCTGTTCTACCTCCAGGCGCGCGGCATCACCTTCGACGCGGCGCGCCGCATGGTGGTCCGGGGCTTCCTCGGCCAGCTCATCGAGCGCATCGAGGTCGTCGAGGTGCGCGAGAAGGTGCGCGAGGCGATCGAGGCGGAGCTGGACCGGGGAGCGGCCAAGTGACCTTCGTGAAGGTGTGCGCGCTGGACGAGGTCCCCGCCGACGGGGCGCTCGGCGTCGAGGTCGACGACACGCCCGTCGTCATCGCGCGAAGCGGCGGCGACGTGTTCGCCCTGAACGACATCTGCTCGCACGCCGAGGTCTCGCTCTCCGAGGGCGAGGTCTACAACGGCACCATCGAGTGCTGGCTGCACGGGTCCTGCTTCGACCTGCGCAGCGGCAAGCCCACCAACCCGCCGGCCACGCAGCCGGTCGCCACCTACAAGGTCAGGGTCGAGGACGGCGAGGTCTACGTCTCGCTCGCCGGCGACGACTGACCGCACGACGAAGGACTAGACGCACTATGGCCACGCTTGAGATCCGCGACCTCCACGTCTCCGTCGGCGACGGCTCCGACGGAGCGAAGGAGATCCTGCGCGGGGTCGACCTGACCGTGAAGGCCGGCGAGACCCACGCGATCATGGGGCCGAACGGCTCCGGCAAGTCCACCCTCGCCTACGCGGTCGCCGGCCACCCGAAGTACGAGGTGACGTCCGGCTCCGTCACGCTGGACGGCGAGGACGTCCTGGCCATGTCGGTCGACGAGCGCGCCCGCGCCGGGCTGTTCCTGGCGATGCAGTACCCGGTCGAGGTGCCCGGCGTCTCGGTGTCCAACTTCCTGCGCTCGGCCGTCACCGCCGTGCGCGGCGAGGCCCCGAAGCTGCGCGAGTTCTCCAAGGAGATGAAGGCCGCGATGGACGCCCTGTCCATCGACCCGGCGTTCGCGCAGCGCAGCCTGAACGAGGGCTTCTCGGGCGGCGAGAAGAAGCGGCACGAGATCCTCCAGCTGGAGATGCTGAAGCCGAAGGTCGCCGTGCTGGACGAGACCGACTCCGGCCTCGACGTCGACGCCCTGAAGGTCGTCTCCGAGGGCGTCAACCGTTTCGCCTCCGGCGACACCGGCGTCCTGCTCATCACCCACTACACGCGCATCCTGCGCTACGTGAAGCCCGACTTCGTGCACGTGTTCGCCGCCGGCCGCGTCGTCGCCGAGGGCGGGCCCGAGCTGGCCGACGAGCTGGAGAACGAGGGCTACGAGAAGTACGTGAAGGCGGGCGCGTCCCTATGACGGAAGCGGCCCGGGGGGCGGGGACGGCCGCCTCCGCACAGGGAACGGCAAGCCTTCTGCCCGAGGAGCTGAAGAAGGACTTCCCGCTGCTGCAGCGCACGGTCCGCGGCGGGCGCCCGCTGGTGTACCTCGACTCGGGGGCGACGTCGCAGAAGCCCGTCCGGGTGCTGGACGCCGAGCGGGAGTTCTACGAGCGGCACAACGCCGCGCCGCACCGCGGGGCGCACCTGCTCGCCGAGGAGGCGACGGAGGCCTACGAGAACGCCCGCGCCTCGATCGCCCGCTTCGTCGGCGCGTCGCCCGCCGAGATCGTGTTCACCAAGAACGCCACCGAGGGCATCAACCTGGTCGCCTACGCGATGAGCAACGCGGCCACCGCCGGCCCCGGGGCCGAGCGGTTCGCGGTCGGCCCCGGTGACGAGGTCGTGGTGTCGGAGATGGAGCACCACGCCAACCTCGTCCCGTGGCAGCAGCTCTGCCGGCGGACGGGCGCCACCCTGCGCTGGTTCGGCATCACCGACGAGGGCCGCCTCGACCTCGACGACCTCGACGGCATCGTCAACGAGCGCACGAAGATCGTCGCACTGACGCACCAGTCGAACGTGCTCGGGACCGTTCCGCCGATCGAGCGGATCGTGGAGCGCGCCCACGCCGTCGGCGCGCTCGTCCTGCTGGACGCCGCGCAGTCGGTTCCGCACCAGCCCGTGGACGTGGCCCGGCTCGGCGCCGACTTCCTGGTGTTCTCCGGCCACAAGATGCTCGGCCCCACCGGCATCGGCGTGCTGTGGGGCCGCGGCGAGCTGCTCGCGGCCATGCCGCCGTTCATCACCGGCGGTTCCATGATCGAGGTCGTCCACATGGAGGAGACCACGTTCATGCCGCCGCCGCAGCGGTTCGAGGCGGGCGTCCCGATGACCGCGCAGGCGGTCGGGCTGGGCGTGGCCTGCGACTACCTCACCGAGATCGGCATGGACCGCGTGCACGCCCACGAGGAGGCCCTGGTCGGCCACTCGCTGGACCGGCTCGGCGAGATCCCCGGCATCCGGGTCATCGGCCCCGGCACCACCGAGGCCCGCGGCGGCGCCGTGTCG
This sequence comes from Actinomadura sp. NPDC023710, assembly GCF_040639875.1. Taxonomy (NCBI): domain Bacteria; kingdom Bacillati; phylum Actinomycetota; class Actinomycetes; order Streptosporangiales; family Thermomonosporaceae; genus Actinomadura; species Actinomadura sp. NPDC023710. The sequence goes on along the minus strand of NZ_JBFAGB010000008.1, from coordinate 191,359 downwards.
TTCACCGTCGACGGCATCCACCCGCACGACGTCGGGCAGGTCTTGGACGAGCTGGGCGTCGAGGTCCGCGTCGGCCACCACTGCGCGTGGCCGATCTGCCGCCGCTTCGGCATCCCGGCGACCACCCGCGCGACGTTCTACCTCTACAACACCCTCGGCGACGTGGACGCGCTCGCCGACGGGGTGAGGCAGGCGCAGAAGTTCTTCGGCACCGCCTGAGGAACACGCCCTGACGTGCCCGGGTTGTAGCGAGAAAGGTTGAGAAAGGACGCCATGCAGCTGGAGGCGATGTACCAGGAGGTCATCCTGGATCACTACCGCAACCCCCTGCACAAGGGGCTGCGGGAGCCGTTCGAGGGGGAGGCGCACCACGTCAACCCCACGTGCGGCGACGAGGTGACGCTGCGCGTCCACCTGGAGGGCGGGGGCCAGGACGCCACGGTCGCCGACGTGTCCTACGACGCCATGGGCTGCTCGATCAGCCAGGCCAGCGCCTCGGTGATGTCCGACCTGCTGATCGGCAAGTCCGTCAAGGAGGGGATGGCGGTCGGCGAGGAGTTCCTGGCGCTGATGCAGTCCCGCGGCCAGGACGTCGCGCCTGACGAGGACGTCCTGGAGGACGCCGTCGCCTTCGCCGGGGTCTCGAAGTACCCCGCCCGCATCAAATGCGCCCTGCTCGCCTGGATGGCGTGGAAGGACGCGACCGCCCGCGCACTCGGAGAGGCACCATGACCGACACGCCCGCGACCGACACGCCCGCCCAGGAGACGCCCGACACCGAGGCGCCCGCGGCCGCCGCCCCCTCCGAGGAGGAGGCGGAGATCCTTGAGGCCCTCAAGGACGTCGTCGACCCCGAGCTCGGCATCAACGTCGTCGACCTCGGCCTGGTGTACGGCGTCGACCTGTCCGACGAGGTCGCCACCCTGGACATGACGCTCACCAGCGCCGCCTGCCCGCTCACCGACGTGATCGAGGACCAGGCCCACAGCGCGCTGGAGGGCCTCGCCAAGGACGTCAAGATCAACTGGGTCTGGCTCCCGCCGTGGGGCCCCGACAAGATCACCGACGAGGGCCGCGACCAGCTCCGCGCCCTCGGCTTCAACGTCTGACCCGCGCCACGCGACGCCGTGAGGCCGCGCCCCGGGACGGGGCGCGGCCTCACGGCGTCCGAAAGCCCGGCGAGGGCGCGGCGGACGGGCCGTTCCGCTCGCCGAGCGTCACTCCGGCCGTGCGTGCTCCGCGGGGTCCCGGGTGGCGCCGTCCCGCGGCTTGGGGGGCCAGAGGGTGGTCGTGACCGGCCAGAGGAACCAGATCGCCAGGACGAATCCGAGGCGCCCCAGCCATGCGTCGAGGGCCCGCGTGCGGTCGGCGTCGCCGACCAGGGCGATCATCGTCAGGAGCAGGCCGCAGGCGATGGCCGTGGCGAGGGCCGCCTTGCCGAACTCGCGCCACTCGTAGCGGGCGCGCGCCGCCCCGTACCGCGGACCGCGGGTGGGCGGCGGTCCGCCGGCGAAGCGGTGGGCGAAGCGTTCGTCCGCCCAGCGCACCATGCTGTGGCCGAACGCGACGGAGTAGCCGAGGTAGGCCGCCGACAGCCCGTGGGCGGCGCCGGCGGTGGCGCCGCCGCGCAGGTCGATGGCCGTGGCGGCCAGCAGGACCAGGTCGACCAGCGGAACGCACAGCAGGAGCGCCGCGCCGGTGCGGCGCAGGCGCAGCGCGTAGCGGGCGAGGAGGCCCGCGGCGAGCAGGACCCAGAAGCCGATCTCGCATCCGGCGATCACCGCAAGGAGCACGTGGAATCCCTTCTCGACGGCGGGGATCCCATCGTCAGCCCCGGGACGGGGGCGGATCGTCGTCTGCGGTGAGGTTTCGCGGGTCGTCCGAAGGATGTACGCGCGCTCCTCACCTGGACGGACGAGACATCCCGGGCGAGATGCTGAGATGGACCCGTGCACAGGCTCCGACGTCTCACCACGCGCCAGGACGCGCTGATCGCCGTCGCCGCGCTCGCGGGCGGTCTCGTGGTGCTCGCGGCGCACGGGCACACCGTCTGGTCCGACGGCTGGAACCCCTCGTTCCGGCTGCGCCTGCTCCCGCTGATCGGGCTGTGCGCGGCGATGCCGCTGAGGCGGACGGCGCCGCTCACCGGGCTGCTGCTGGCGACGCCGTTCAACTTCGTCGACGTCGCGTTCGGGCCGAGCCTCGCCACCGTGATGATCTACGGGGACGCGCTGTACGCGGCGAGCCTGTACGGGCGGCGCCGGACGGCGGAGTGGCTGCTCGGGACGACGCTGGCGGCGAGCGCGGCGGTGGCGGTCGCGGCGGCGTCGGCCCTGCGCGGCGTCGCGGTCGCCGTGCTCGGGGCGTCGGTCGCCGGGGTGGTGTGGGTGACGCCGGTGCTGACCGCGATGGCCGTCCGGGAGCACCGGTCCCGGGCCGAGACGGAGCGGGAGCGCGCCGAGCAGGTCGCGCGGCTGGCCGAGATGGACCGGCGGGCCGCCGTGAGCGCCGAGCGCGCCCGGATGGCCCGCGAGCTGCACGACGTGATCGCCAACCACCTGAGCGCGGTCGCGCTGCACTCCTCGGCCGTGCTGAAGGTGCAGGGCCTGGACCGGGAGGGCGTGAACCGGGCGATGGAGGTCATCCGGGAGAACAGCGTGCAGGGGCTCGCCGAGATGCGGCGGATGATCGGGCTGCTGCGGGAGGGCGACGACGCGGACCCGGCGGCCCGGCCGCGGCTGGCGGAGCTGGACCGGCTCGTCCGGCACACCGCGCGGTCCGACCTGTCGGCGCGGCTGGAGGTCGCCGGAGAGCAGCCGGAGCTGCCGGCGGCGGTCGAGCTGGCCGCCTACCGGATCGTCCAGGAGGCGCTGACGAACGCGCTGAAGCACGCCGGGTCCGGGTGCGCCGACGTGCGGGTGGAGTACGCGGGCGGGCACGTGGTGATCGACGTCCTGAGCCCGCTCGGCCTGGACGGCTCCCGGCTGCCCGGCACCGGCAGCGGCCTGGTCGGGATGCGCGAGCGCGCCGTGATGCTCGCCGGCAGGTTCGCCGCCGGGCCGGACGGCGGCCGCTGGCGGGTGCACGCCGAGCTGCCCGTCGACTCGCTGGGCGGGGCGGCGTGAGCACGGGGCGGGACGGCGTGATCGACGTGCTGGTCGCCGACGACCAGGCGGCGGTGCGGGCGGGGCTGGTGCTGATCCTCGGCGCCGCGCCGGACGTGCGGGTGGTCGGCGAGGCCGCCGACGGGGCGCGCGCGGTGGAGCTGGCCGGCGAGCTGCGGCCCGACGTGGTGCTCATGGACGTCCGCATGCCCCGCCTGGACGGGATCGCCGCCACCCGGCGGATCGCCGGGTTCACCGACGTCCTGGTGCTGACGACGTTCGACATGGACGAGTACGTGTTCGGGGCGCTGCGGGCGGGCGCCGCCGGGTTCCTGCTCAAGGACGTCGACGCCGACAGGCTGGTGGAGGCCGTGCGGACCGTCGCGGCGGGCGAGGGCATCATCGCCCCCCAGGTCACCCGGCGGCTCATCGGCGCCTTCGCGGCCCGGCCGGCGGCCCCGGCGGAGGTGCCGGGGCTGGCGGAGCTGACGCCGCGCGAGCGCGAGGTGTTCGGCTGCCTCGGGGAGGGCCTGTCGAACGGGCAGATCGCGGCCCGGCTCGCCATGGCCGAGACGACCACCAAGACGCACGTGAGCCGCATCCTCGGCAAGCTCGGGCTCGCCAGCCGCGTCCAGGCGGCCATTCTCGCGCAGGAGACGGCCGTCACGGGACTCTCCGGCCTTGATCCGCATAAGGGATCATCCGGGACGGTCTAGGCCCGCAGCGGCGATCTCAGCGCGACATGGCCCGGATCAGGTCGGCCACCCGGACGATGCCGAGGCAGCGGCCGACCTCGTCCACCACGACCAGGTCGTCGTAGACGCGCTCGTCCTCCGCGCCGGCGGCCCGCAGCGCGGCGATCGCCGGGACGGTGCGCGGGACGGGCCGCGGCGGGTCGGCGAGCCGGGCGGCGGGCCGGCGCGCGTGCAGGGCGTGCCCGTAGGCGCCCGACAGCTGGAGCAGGAAGCGCGTCCGGTCGACGGTGAAGCTCGGCCGCTGCCGCTCGTCGACGAGGACGACGCTGGTGGCGCCGGTCTCGGCGTTGAGCACGGTGAGCACCTCGCCGGCGGTCGCCGTCCGCGGCAGCGTCACCGCGGGGAGGGTGAACTCCGACACCCGCGGCCCGAGACCGGCGCCGGGCCGGGCCGGGGCCTCGCGCCCGCCGGTGACCGGGATGCTCACCGGCATTCCCGGGCGCCAGTCCGGCGGTGCGAGGGCGGGTCCCTGGACGAGCCGGACGCCGGTCTCGCGCAGGTGCAGAACCTGGTCGTGCGTCGTCATGCCCGGCGCGAGGACGCGGGTCTCCAGCCGGTGCGCCAGCTCGACGAGGCTCGCCACGAGCGCCGCGCGGCGCGGATCGCCGGCCGCCGTCCGGGCCAGCCCGGGATCGAGCTTGAGCAGGTAGGAGGCGCCGTCGACCAACAGGTCGAGCGGGGTGTGGGCGGAGCCGAGGCCGGACAGCCCGACGAGGTACCCGGCGCGGCGCAGCGCCGACAGCGCGGCGGCGAGGGCCGGGCGCCGCGCGGGCGGGAAGCCCCCGCCGACGCACAGGATGATCTCCTGCGGGCGCCGTCCGGTCTCGCCGAGTCCGCGGTGCAGTTCGCCGAGCAGGTCGGCGCCGCTCGCGAGGGACTCGGCGCGCAGCCCGATCTGCAGCGGCAGCGGGGTGCCCAGCTCGGCGGCCGCGCGCGCCGCCGCGACCGCGCGCCGCACGTCCCCGGACGCCGGGTCGGGCCGCACCGGGCCGCCGGACGGGCCGGACGGGGCGGCGTGCGCCTCCACGGCGACGACGGCGCCCGTGCCGAGGTCGACCACGGGGTGGAACACGGCCCGGGCCGGGACGAGCGCGTCGAGGGTGTCGGTGGAGGACACAGGCGCATCATGCCGCCCGCAAGCCGGCGAAACCGCATTTGTCAGGAGAAGTTAACCCACTATTCCTGCAGCTCACCCGGCCGGACGGCGGCCGGTCACAGCCCGCGGCCGCCGGCGATCGCCGACAGCAGGTACGTCACGCCGGCGACGGCCGCCAGCCACACGTAGGCGGTGATGTCGGCGCCGCGCAGCGCCTGCACCACGAGGCCGCCGACGACCGCGACGGTCAGCACGTCGCCCGTCATGGCGGCGGCCCGCAGGTGCGCGCGGGCCCGGGTGCCCGACCCGAAACCCTCACTGAGCGGCAGCGCCGGCTCGTTGCGGCGGTAGGCGAGGTACGCCGCGTACCCGGCCAGCGAGGCCAGCGCGATGAGGGCCGTCCCGGACCGCCCGTCGGCGGCCAGCACGGCCCCGACCACCACACCGGCGCCCAGGACGAGCCCTGGGACGGCCCACCGGCTGAGACTGCGGCGTTCGGGAGCGATCCACATGTGCTCATCCTTCCCGATCGGCGCACCGGGCGGACCGGCAACGCGCCGGGCTGTATCTTCTCGCTTCGTGGCGCAATTTCGAATGAACGGCTCGAAGATGCTCGCCGTCGACATCGGCGGCGAGACGATCCGGGCGCTGAACGGCTCGATGGTGGCCTACGAGGGCCAGATGGCGTTCAAGCGGCAGGGCATGACGGGCGGCGAGGGCCTGCGCGGCGCCCTCAAGCGCAGGATCGCCGGCGAGGGCATGACCCTCATGGAGATCACCGGGCAGGGGACGGTCTACCTGGCGAGCGAGGCGACGGAGGTGACGCTCGTCCAGCTCACCGGCGACACCCTGTTCGTGGAGTCGGAGAGCCTGCTGGCGCTCGACGGGAACCTGAGCACGGGCGTGCAGTTCGTGGGGCTGCGGGGGATGGGCACCGGTCAGGGCCTCGCCACCACCAAGGTCGAGGGGCACGGGACGGTGGCGGTCCTGTCGCAGGGACCGGCCATCGCGCTGGAGGTGACGCCGCAGACGCCGCTGTGCGTCGACCCGCACGCCTACGTCTGCCACCACGGGCAGCTTCAGCAGGACGTGGTCACCGACGTGAACTGGCGGACGGTGATCGGTCAGGGATCGGGGGAGAGCGTGCAGTTCCGGTACCAGGGGCACGGGCTGGTCTACGTCCAGCCGGCCGAGCGCGGCGGGATTCTGGAGATCTGATGCCCGGCTACCAGTCGATCAACTCCAAGATGCTCCAGGTCCCGATCGGACCGGGGCAGGAGGTCTACAGCAAGCGCGGCGCCATGCTGGCCTACACCGGCCCGGTGTCGTTCGCCCCGACCGCCACGGCCGGGCAGGGCATCGGCGGCACGCTCGGGCGCGCCGTCGCCGGCGAGCACAGCGCGATGATGCACGTGACCGGCCAGGGCAGCGTCATGTTCGGCCACGGCGGGCTGCACGTGTCCGTCGTCGAGCTGAACGGCGCCGACACCCTCTACGCCGAGGCCGACCGGCTGCTGGTGCACGACGCGACCCTGCAGGTCGGCACCATGTTCATGGGCGAGCAGGGCGGCGTGCGCGGCATCGTGCGCGGCGCGGTCACCGGGCAGGGCCTGTTCACCACGACGCTCACCGGGCACGGCGCGTGCGCACTGCTGTCGCACGGCGGCGTGATGGAGCTGCCGATCACCCCGCAGCGTCCCGTCCACGTCGATCCGCAGGCGTACGTGGCCCACCGCGGCCAGGTGCAGAACAAGCTCACCACGGCGGTGGGGCTGCGCGACCTGATCGGACGCGGCTCCGGCGAGGGCTTCCAGCTGGAGCTGAGCGGCTCCGGCGTCGTCTACGTCCAGGCCAGCGAGAGGAAGATCTGACCGTGAGCACGTTCGGGACGCAGACCTGGAACCCCACGACGCTGCCGTCCAACGACAACGTCAACCCCTACGCCTTCAGCGTCGACCTCAAGGGGCAGTGGTTCGCGCAGAAGGGCAAGATGATCGCCTACTACGGGCAGATCAAGTTCGAGGCGCTGTCGTCCGGCCCGCTGGACTCCCTCGTCGCGCACACCTTCAACTCCCCGCTCTACGCGCAGGACTGGATCGTCGCGCAGGGGCAGGGCAAGCTCGTCCTCGCCGACCGCGGGTTCGACGTCAACTCCTTCGACCTGGAGGAGGGCAACCTCACCGTCCGGGCGGGGAACCTGCTCGCCTTCGAGCCGGGCCTGGAGCTGAAGCAGTCGATCATCCCCGGGTTCCTGACCCTGATCGGCACGGGCCGGTTCGTCGCCGCCTCCAACGGTCCCGTGCACTTCGTCGAACCGCCGATCCGCGTCGACCCGCAGGCGCTGCTCGGCTGGGCCGACTGCCCGTCGCCGTGCCACCACTACGACCACTCCTACATGCGCGGCGCGTTCGGCGCCGCCCGGATGATCTTCGGGATCGGCGGCTCCTCCGGCGAGGAGCACCAGTTCGACTTCACCGGCCAGGGCACCGTGATGATGCAGTCGTCGGAGGTCGTGATGAACGAGGACGTCCTGCTGCGCGACCTCGAAGGCCAGATCGGGCTGGTCGGCGCGTCCGGCCTCCAGCGCCTCCAGCACACGATCACGCAGCGGCTCGCCTCCGAACGCCAGGGCTGATCCCGGGGGCCGGACGGAGCACGTCCGGCCCCCGGGACCACCGGATCAGGACTGCGGCTCCTGTGCGGGCTTCATCACGTGGAACGGGACCCCGAAGGGGTCGCGGACCGTCGCCGACCGGCCGTACGGGGTGTCCTGCGGCTCGGAGTCGACGGTGCCGCCGCCCGCGCGGACCCTGCGGGCCGCCTCGTCGGCGTCGTCGACCGCGAAGTACGTCGTCCAGGACGAGGCGGGGCTGCCGCCGCCGCCGAGGACGATCCCGGATCCGCCGAGGATGCCGCCGACGTAGCGCCCGTCGCCCGCCCGCCGCAGGACGGTGTAGTCCATGTCGCCCGGCATCGGCTCCAGCTCGTAGCCGAACACCGCCTTGTAGAACTCCCCGGCCGCGGCCGAGTCGCGCGCGACGAGCTCGTTCCACACGTACGAGCCCGGGACGTTCACGATCCGCGAGCCGGGGTGGGAGCGGCCCTGCCACAGGCCGAAATGCGCTCCCTGCGGGTCGCGCAGGACCGCCATGCGGCCGAGGTCCATCACGTCCATGGACGGGACGACGACCTCCCCGCCCGCGTCGGTGGCCCGCTTGGCGAGCCCGTCGCAGTCGTCGGCGGCGAAGTAGACGTTCCACCAGTACACGTCCGGCTCGCCCTCGGGGTTCTGCATCATCCCGGCGACGGGCTCGCCGCGCAGGTTGCACATGTTGTAGTGCCCCGCCTCCGGTCCGGCGTCCTGGAACTGCCAGCCCAGGAGGGTCCCGTAGAACGTCCTGGCCCGGTCGAGATCGGGGACGCCGATGTCCAGCCAGTTGGGCGTCCCGTCCGGCGCGTTGCCTGTGACGTGGGTCATCCGACTCACACTCCTTCTGCTGGGGACCGTGGCCCCGGTGTCGTCCGCCGCACGCCGCCACCTCCCATCCTGGCCCCGCCCACCGCGTCTACACATCGGATCCGGGCGGGCTCCGCGATGACCGCGGCCGGTCCGGCTTCACGTACACTGGGCGAATGGTTCCGCTCCCGAACTGACAGGCCGCCCAGCGCGCCCCGGTCACAGGACCGCGCGGCGCGCTTCTTCGTGCCTGTCCACCGAGCCGTCCGTCAGGGGAGCCCTGTCACTGTGATCATCGCGAAAGACATCGAGCTGCGCGCCGGGTCCCGGCTGCTGATCGAGGCCGCCAGCTTCCGGGTCAACCCCGGCGACCGGGTCGGCTTCGTCGGCCGCAACGGCGCCGGCAAGACCACGCTCACCAAGGTCCTGGCGGGTGAGGCGCTGCCCGCGCAGGGCGCCGTGACGTCCTCCGGGACCATCGGCTACCTGCCGCAGGACCCCCGCGGCGTCGACCTGGACGAGCTGGCCCGCGACCGGATCCTGTCCGCCCGCGGGCTGGACGAGGTGATCCGCGAGCTGCGCGCCGCCGAGGAGGCGATGGCGACCGCGACCGGCGCCGGGCGCGACAAGGCCGTCCGCCGGTACGGGCGGCTGGAGGAGCGCCTGCACGTCCTCGGCGGCTACAGCGCGGAGGCCGAGGCCGCCTCGATCGCCTCCAGCCTCGGCCTGCCGGACCGGGTGATGACCCAGCCGCTCGGCACGCTGTCGGGCGGCCAGCGGCGGCGCGTCGAGCTGGCCCGCATCCTGTTCTCGGGCGCCGACACACTGCTGCTGGACGAGCCCACCAACCACCTGGACGCCGACTCGGTCGTCTGGCTGCGCGACTTCCTGAAAGGCCACCAGGGCGGCCTCGTCGTCATCAGCCACGACGTGGAGCTGCTGGACGCGGTGGTCAACCGGGTGTTCCACCTGGACGCCAACCGCGGCGTGATCGACATCTACAACGTCGGCTGGAAGAAGTACCTCGACCAGCGGGAGACCGACGAGCGGCGCCGCAAGCGCGAGTCGGCGAACGCGCAGCGGCAGGCGTCGACGCTGCTGTCGCAGGCCGACAAGATGCGGGCCAAGGCCACCAAGGCCAAGGCGGCCCAGCAGATGGACCGGCGGGCCCGGCAGCTGCTGGCGGGCGTCGAGGGTGAGCGGCAGGCCGACAAGGTGGCCAAAATTCGCTTCCCGGACCCGGCACCCTGTGGCAAAACCCCCCTCACCGCGGAGGGTTTGTCGAAATCGTACGGATCTTTGGAGATATTCACCGACGTGGACCTGGCCATCGACCGCGGCAGCCGGGTCGTCATTCTGGGCCTGAACGGCGCCGGGAAAACGACGCTCCTGCGGCTGCTGGCGGGGGTCGACAAGGCCGACACCGGGTCGGTCGTGGCCGGGCACGGGCTGCGGATCGGCTACTACGCGCAGGAGCACGAGACGCTGGAGGTCGAGCGGTCCGTCCTGGAGAACATGCAGTCCGCCGCCCCCGGCATGGCGCCGGTCGAGGTCCGCAAGATCCTCGGCTCGTTCCTGTTCTCCGGCGACGACGTCGACAAGCCCGCGGGGGTGCTGTCCGGCGGCGAGAAGACCCGGCTGGCACTGGCGATGCTCGTGGTCTCCAGCGCCAACGTGCTGCTTCTGGACGAGCCCACCAACAACCTCGATCCGGCGAGCCGCGAGGAGATCCTCGCGGCCCTGCGGACGTTCGCCGGAGCGATCGTCCTGGTGACCCACGACGAGGGCGCGGTGGAGGCGCTCGCACCGGAAAGAGTGATTTTGCTCCCGGATGGTGTGGAAGACATCTGGAGTGACGAGTTTGCCGATCTGGTGGCCCTCGCGTGACCTGCGGAGTGACTTCCGCAGATCTTTTCTGGCCGAGTGGGTAGCCGAACCGGCGGGAATGACTGATCATGGCGGGGGATAACGCAGCGGTCACCACATCACTACGGGAGGTACTCGTGGCCGAGACCCTGAAGAAGGGCACCCGCGTGACCGGTGCCGAGCGCGACAAGCTGGCGTCGGACCTGAAGAAGAGGTACGACTCCGGCGAGAGCATCCGCGCCCTGGCAGCCGCCACCGGCCGCTCGTACGGTTTCATCCACCGGATTCTGACCGAGTCCGGCGTCAACCTGCGCGGTCGCGGTGGCGCGACCCGGGGCAAGAAGTCCTGACCGGACACCGGCCCCCGGATGAGCGCACCGCCTGACCCGGCGCCGCGACCGACCGAGTAAGGTTCGGTCGCGGCGGCGGACAGGATTGCGGGTCCCGCCTCGTGGACGGCGAGGCGGGACCCGAACGCTCATCGGAGGGAAGACCCATGGGGGACGCGACCACGGCCGGCAGGCCGGAAACGGCCACGGCGCCGGAGACGGCGGAGTCCGTCCCGCCGGGCCTCGACGAGGCGGGACTGCGGCTGGACGTGGACGGCGCGGTCGCGACCGTCACCCTGAACCGGCCCGAGCGGCGCAACGCCATGACGTTCGCGACCTGGCGCGGGCTCGCCGCGATCGGGCGCTCCCTGCCCGCGGGCGTGCGCGTCGTCGTCCTGCGCGGGGAGGGACCCTCGTTCTCCGCGGGCATCGACCTCGGCATGTTCTCCGGCGGCGGAGGCGGCGAGGGGTTCACCGACGGCGCCGACGCCGAGGGCACCGACCGCTTCATCGCCGAGCTGCAGGAGGGCTACACCTGGCTGCGGCGCCCCGACATCGTCTCCGTCGCGGCGGTGCAGGGCCACGCCATCGGCGCCGGCTTCCAGCTCGCGCTGGCCTGCGACATCCGCGTGATCGCCGAGGACGCCAGGTTCTGCATGAAGGAGCCCGCGCTCGGGCTCGTTCCGGACCTGACCGGCACCAAGCCGCTGGTCGAGATCGTGGGGGTCGGGCGCGCCCTGGAGCTGTGCCTGACCGCCCGGACGGTGCTCGCCGACGAGGCGGCCCGGATCGGGCTCGCCGAGACCGTCGTCCCGCGCGACGGCCTCGACGGAGCCGTCCGCGACCTGGCGGACGCCCTGCTCGCGGTGAACCCGGGTGCGGCCGCCGCGACCAAGCGGCTGCTGTGGCAGGCCGCGGAGAACACCCTCGACGAGCAGTGCGCCGCCGAGCGGCGTGAGCAGATCGGCCGCCTCCGCGAGGTCTTCGGCTCATGAGCGGACGGGCCGGGGGAGAGGCGTCCCCCGCCCCCGGCCCGCCGCGCCGCGCTACTGGAGCGACTCCCGGCCGCCCCGCGCCAGCGGCAGCAGCACCCTGCTGACGCCCGGCCGCACGCCGACCTTCGTCCCCGCCGGGTAGCGGAGTGTGTAGTCGTGGTCGGTGGACAGCAGGATCACGCCGAGCCGGTGCCCGGCCTTCACCGTGTAGTCGGCCGGTTCCAGGTCCCACCGGAAGGTGTAGGTCCGCCCGGCCTCGATCGGCTCGGTCCGGGCGAAGCCGTGCCGGTTCCGCGCGTCCAGCCACCCCCGCGTGATGATCTTGTACGGGGCGGTCTCGGTGTGCAGCGCCTGCCGGATCGTGCAGCCGGAGTCGCCCGGCACGCTCTGGCCGTAGCAGACCTCCTCGCCGGTGTTGACCCGCGCGCCCGTGGGACGGGTGTCGGTGCCGTAGTCGACCAGCAGTGCCGTCAGGTACGGCGACCGGCCGTCGAGGGAGGCCCGCAGCGACATCGAGGGGATGCCGTCCACCCGGACGGGCCTCGCCAGCGGCCCGGTCAGGTAGGCGAGCCGGTTCGGGTCCGCCTGGCCCTCGCCCGCGAGGAGCTGCTCGGCCGTGCGGGTCTTGCCCGCGTCCGTGAACGACTGCGCCGCGCCGGACCGGGGCCTGAGGCCGAGGGCGCCCGGCTGCCCGGCCGGGCCCGCGTTGAGGCTGACCGGGACGGTGCGCGTGCCGGGGACGGGCCAGTCCGTCGCCGTCTCCCACGTCCCGTCCGCGTGCTGGACGTCCACGCGCGGCTCGCGCTCGATCCCGTTGCGGACGCCGTACAGGTAGCGGTCGAACCAGTGCAGCGTCTGGCGCAGCCATTCCTCGGCCCGCCAGCGGAACGGCGTGGAGTGGTTGCCCTGGTGGAGCCACAGCTTGCGCGGGACGCCCGCTTCCTTCAGCGCGTTCCACCATTGCACGGAGTTCTTGATCTTGACGTTCCAGTCATTGAGCCCGTGCACCACCATGACGGCGGCGCGCACCCTCCGCGCCTGCCCGACGTAGTCGCGCTCGGCCCACACCTTGGAGTAGTCGCCGGTCTCGCGGTCCTGGGCCGCCTCGATGCCGTCGATGATCTTCGCGCAGACCTCGGGGTCCTTCCGGGTCAGCACGGCCTTGGCCAGGACGTCCAGGTCCTCGCCCTGGTAGCCGCCGGGCGCGACCACGCCGCCGCCCGCGCGGTAGTAGTCGTACCAGCTGGAGATGCCGGCGATCGGGACGATGGCCTTCAGTCCCTCGACTCCGGTGGCGGCGGCCATGTTGGGGAGCGTCCCGTCGTAGGACTGGCCGATCATGCCGACGTTCCCGGTGGACCAGGTCGCCTTCACCGGCGCGCCGTCCGGAGCCCAGCCCCGGGCCCGCCCGTTCAGCCAGTCCACGGCGGCCTTCGCGCCCGCCTGCTCGCTGCGGTCCCCGGAGGTCGGGCAGCCGGTCGAGCCGCCCGTCCCGATGCTGTCCAGGTCGGCGACGGCGTAGCCGCGCGGCAGGAAGTAGTTGTCGTAGTAGCCCGGGAAGATCTCCGCCAGGTCGCGCCGCGAGGAGGTGAGCGACCGGGCGCCGGCGTCGCCGATGTCGACCGGGTGGTTCGGGACGTCGTTGATCCCGGCCCAGTACGGGCTCGGCTCCAGGATCGTCGGGACCTTGAGTCCGGCGCCGTCGGTCTCCCTCGGGCGCATGATCCGCAACTGCACGCGGTCCCGCACGCCGTCGCGGTCGCTGTCGGCCGTGGTCTCGATGTTCACGGTCTGGGTGACGGCGTCGGCGCGGGAGAACACCGGCTGCGTCTCCCCGTTCTTCACCGTGACCTGAGGGGCGCCCGGCGGCCGGGGCGCGGACCCGGCGGGTCCGGCCGCCGCGGCGGGCGGCGCGGTGGCGGCGGCGAGCGCGGCGGTGAGGGTGATCACGCCGGCGCCGCCGGTGAGGCGTCGTCGTCTCATGGGGGCTCCTGGGGGTGTGAGCCTGGAAGTGGAGATCACGGTTACACCGCCGCGAGCGGGTTGTCCAGAGGCGTGTTACGCCGTGAGCGGAGCCGGGAAGACGGGCGGGCGGGGGCGCGTTGTGCCCGGCGGATACTGAGATGCTTACTTGATTACGTACTTGATACGTCCAGGCTCTACCGGAGGCGCTCGTGGGAATGCCGGGAATGTCGGGCAACGGCTGGCAGGTGATGGCGTCCTTCCGCAAGGACAGCTCCGTCACCCGGCAGAAGCTGGCGCCCGGCACCGTGGGGCGGATCGCGGGCTACGCCCGGCCCTACGTCCGCGAGCTGGCGGTCTTCCTCACGTTGAACTCGCTGGCCGCGGTGATCGTCGTCGCCAACCCGCTGCTGCTCAAGGGGATCATCGACCGCGGCATCGTGCCGGGCCGGTCGAGCGTCGTGATCTGGCTCGCGGGCGCCGTCGCCGGGCTCGCCCTGGTGGAGGCCGTGCTCGGCCTCGCGCAGCGCTGGTACTCGGCGCGCATCGGCGAGGGGCTCATCTACGACCTGCGCAGCCAGGTGTTCGCGCACGTCCAGCGGCAGCCCGTCGCGTTCTTCATGCGGGCGCAGACGGGTTCGCTCGTCAGCCGCCTCAACAACGACGTCATCGGCGCGCAGCGCGCCCTCACCACCACCCTGTCGTCGGTGGTGTCCAACGTGATCAGCCTGGTCCTGGTGCTGGTGACGATGCTCATCCTGTCCTGGCAGGTCACGGTGATCGCGCTGCTGCTGCTCCCGATCTTCATCCTGCCGGCCAAGTGGGTCGGCAAGCGGCTCCAGCGGGTCAGCCGCGAGCAGATGGTGCTGGACGCCGAGATGGGCTCGCTGATGACCGAGCGGTTCAACGTCGCCGGGGCCATGCTCGCCAAGCTCTACGGGCGGCCCGCCGAAGAGGAGGAGAACTTCTCCGGCCGCGCCGCCCGCGTCCGCGACGTCGGCGTCGTCGCCGCCATGTACGGGCGGGTCTTCTTCACCGCGCTGACCCTGGTCGCCGCGCTGGCCACCGCCATGGTCTACGGCGTCGGCGGCTACCTGGTGGTGGACGGCACCTTCGAGCTCGGCACGCTCGTCGCGCTGGCCACCCTGCTGACCCGGATGTACGGGCCGCTGACCGCGCTGTCCAACGTGCACGTGGACGTGATGACCGCGCTCGTCAGCTTCGACCGCGTGTTCGAGGTGCTCGACCTGAAGCCGCTGGTCCGCGACCGCGAGGACGCCCGGAAGCTGGGCGAGGCCCGCACGCCGTCCGGCAACGGCTCGGGCCCGGCGCTCGCGAAGGCGCCGTCGATCGAGTTCGACCACGTCCGGTTCGCCTACCCGTCGGGGGACGAGGTGTCGCTGGCCTCGCTGGAGTCGATCGCCCGCATCGACACCGCGCCCGGCCGCGAGGTGCTGCACGACGTCGACTTCGCCGCCGCGCCGGGGCAGCTGGTCGCGCTCGTCGGGCCGTCCGGCGCGGGCAAGTCGACGATCACGCATCTGGTGTCGCGGCTCTACGACGTGTCCGCCGGCGCGGTCCGGATCGGCGGCGTCGACGTCCGCGACGTCACGCTGGAATCGCTGCGCGCCGAGATCGGCGTCGTCAGCCAGGACGCCCACCTGTTCCACGACTCGATCCGCGAGAACATGCGCTACGCCCGTCCGGACGCCTCCGACGAGGAGATCCTCGCCGCACTGGAGGCCGCGCACATCGGCGGGCTCGTCACCGACATGCCCGAGGGCCTGGACACCGTCGTCGGCGATCGCGGCTACCGGCTGTCGGGCGGGGAGAAGCAGCGGCTCGCGATCGCCCGGCTGCTGCTCAAGGCGCCGTCGGTGGTCGTGCTGGACGAGGCGACCGCGCACCTGGACTCCGAGTCCGAGGCGGCCGTCCAGCGGGCCCTGCGCACCGCCCTCGCGGGGCGGACGTCGCTGGTGATCGCGCACCGGCTGTCCACGATCCGGGAGGCCGACCAGATCCTGGTGATCGACGGCGGCCGGGTCGCCGAGCGCGGTCGCCACGAGGAGCTGCTGCTGGAGGGCGGCCTGTACGCCGAGCTCTACCGCACGCAGTTCTCGCACCAGCGTGACCCGGACCCGGCGGGCGAGCGGCGGGCCGAGCCGCTGGGGGCCGAGTAGCGGCCGTTCAGGTCTCGGAGCCGAGCGGGTAGCCGAGGCGCAGCAGCTCCGTCCCCGCGATCTTCTCGACCTGGGCGGCCTGCCGCGGGGTGAGGCGCTCGCGCCACACCCCGACGCCCGGCTCGGCGGCGTCCCGCGCCCCGGCACGCACCAGTCCCGAGAACGCCGACTTCGACAGCGGCGCGTCCAGGTACTCCGACAGCTCGGCGCCGACGCGGCGCGGCCGGGCCACCAGCTCCTCGTAGCGAATCGTGACCAGCTGCTCCTCGGGAACCTGGAGGCGGAGTTTCGCGCTCAACCGCACGGACCCCCGCCACCGCAGGGCGCACTTCACGGCGGTCGCCGCGCGCGGCCACCGGCTCCGGTCAGTGTGGTCCTCGACGCCGAAGAACGGGTTGGGGAACACCGTGTCGAGGTTGGCCAGGCCCGGCTTGAACCAGGCCAGGCAGCGCTCGTCGGCCAGCATGTCGGCGACCACGTCCCGGCCGTCCCGGATCACCTGGACGAGCTGGGCGTCGGGGAAGGCGTCCAGCAGCACGTCGGCGCTGTAGATCAGGTCGGGGGAGGCGTCGGCGTACCGGGCGAGCCCCTGCGCCCGCACGCACGGGCCGGGCGCCTCGGAGCCGGGCGCGGGCCCCTCCGTCCGGCCGGGCGGGCGCGGCGGCAGCCCGCCCATCTCGCGGCACTCGTCCGGGCACTCCCCGCAGGCCCGCGCCGACACCTGCCACGCCTGCGCGTAGGCGTCCCGCAGCACGCGTGCGGCGCCCTCCCCGCGCTCGGCGATCGAGGGCTGCCGGGCGAACGCGTAGGTGACGCGCAGGACGTCCGGCCGGCCGGTGGTCAGGTGGAAGCCGGGTGAGCGCTTGACCGCGCGCGCCAGCAGCTCCGCACCCGAGTGCGGCGCGCCCAGGATGAACACCGGGCGGCGGACCTTGGTGCCGTTGATCACCAGGATGTGCGGCGTCGACCTCATAACCGGGCCAAGTTTGTCACCTTTTGAGGGCCGGTCGGTCCGTGACCCTCCGTAAGGGCCCGCCCGATACCCATCCGTTAACCGGAGCGGCCCGTCCCGTCGCCGGGACGCGCGGTGCGGCGCTGGACCTACCATGGTGCGGTGGACGCTCCCATCACGCTGGCCCACCTCCTGCCGGAGGCCGAGGCGATCACGGTGCTCACCGGCGCCGGCATCTCCACCGACAGCGGGATCCCCGACTTCCGCGGCCCGAACGGCGTCTGGACGCGCGACCCGTCGGCGGAGGCGATGTCCACGATCGGCTCCTACCTCGCCGACCCCGAGGTGCGGCGCCGCGCCTGGCGGGCCCGGCGCGACGCCCCCGTCTGGGAGGCCGAGCCCAACGCCGCGCACTCCGCGCTGGTCGAGCTGGAGCGGGCGGGACGGCTCCGCGCCCTGATCACCCAGAACATCGACGGCCTGCACCAGCGGGCCGGATCCAGCGACGGCGCCGTCATCGAGATCCACGGGACCGCGCGCGAGGCCGTGTGCCTGTCCTGCGAGCTGCGCACCCCGATGCAGGAGATCATCGCGCGCGTGGAGGCCGGGGAGGCCGACCCGCCCTGCACCGAGTGCGGGGGCATCCAGAAGTCCGCGACGATCTCCTTCGGCCAGGCCCTCGACCAGCGCGTCCTGGACGCGGCGATCACCGCCGCGCGATCCTGCGACCTGTTCCTGGCCGTCGGCACCTCGCTCACGGTGCAGCCCGCCGCCGGGCTGTGCCTGGAGGCGGTCGACCACGGTGCCCGCCTGGTGATCATCAACGCGGAGGAGACGCCCTACGATGGGCTGGCCGACGCGGTGCTGCGCCGGCCGATCGGCGAGACGCTGCCGCGGCTCGCCGGCCTCGCGCTCGGCACGGGGCGATGATCTGTTGGCGGGTCGTGACCGGTCGCCCCTTCCACTGGCGTCCGGATCCTGACAAGCTCTATCCGTCGCGGTGCGAGGAGGGATCGGGTTGAACAGCGGGGGCGCCCGCGCGGTGGCGACCCACGGGTCGCCGGACGCGCCCGCCGTCGGCACGCCCGGCGGTGCGGAGCGTGCGCGGAAGGCCCGCAGGTACGCGCGGTTGCGGCCCGGCGACCGCGTCGCGGTGGTCGCGCCCAGCGGCCCCGCCGAGCCCGCCCGGCTGGAGGCGGGCTGCGCCGTCCTGCGCGATCTCGGCCTTGACGTCGTGGTCGGCAAGCACGCCCTCGACCGTGTCAACCTGGGCGCGGCGGGACCTGTGCGCGGCGACTGGCACCGGCTGGCCGGCACCGACGCCGACCGCGCCGCCGACCTCCAGGCCGCCTGGTGCGACCCGCGGGTCCGCGCTGTGGTCTGCGCGCGGGGCGGCTACGGCGCCACCCGCGTCCTCGACCGTCTCGACTGGGACGCCCTGCGCGCCGCCACCGAGGCGTCCGTCGCCTCCGGCGGCGGGCCGAAGATCCTGCACGGCTCCAGCGACATCACCGCGCTGCACGGCGCCTTTGGAACGCGCCTGCGGCTCACGACGTCCTTC
Organism: Actinomadura sp. NPDC023710; assembly: GCF_040639875.1. Lineage (NCBI taxonomy): Bacteria > Bacillati > Actinomycetota > Actinomycetes > Streptosporangiales > Thermomonosporaceae > Actinomadura > Actinomadura sp. NPDC023710. Next base: position 173,102 of record NZ_JBFAGB010000008.1, on the reverse strand, counting down.
GGCCCCATGCCCGCCGGAGTGATCGCAGACCTCGACCCGGCGGCGCCGGACGCCTCCCTGGAGGCCCTGCGCACCGCCCTGTTCGGCGGCGCCGCCCCGTCGCCCACCCTGCTGCCCGGCACGCGCACGCTGCGGCCCGGGCGCGCGGAGGGCCCGCTGACCGGCGGCACCCTCTCGCTCCTGGCGGCCGTGCTCGGCACCGCGTACGCCGCGCCGCCCGCCGCGGGGCGCATCGTCTTCCTGGAGGACGTGACCGAGGCGCCCTACCGGATCGACCGGATGCTCGTCCAACTGCTCCAGGCCGGCTGGTTCGACGGCGCCGCCGGGTTCGCGCTCGGCTCCTGGAAGGACTGCGGCGCCCCCGCCGAGCTCGACGCGGTGTTCGCCGCGCGGCTCGGCCCGCTCGGTGTCCCGATCCTCGCCGGCGTCCCGGCCGGGCACGGGCCGCGCCAGCACACCCTGGAACTCGGCGCCCCCGCCGTTCTGCACGCCCCGGCCCCGCCGGGCCACGACCCCGCACATCCGCACCCCGCCGTGCCGGACACCGGCGCGCTCACCCTCGAAGCGCCCCCGGGAGGTGCGCGATGAGCGGCCGCCACGCCCGTCCCGATCCATGGGACGACGGGACCCTCGACTCCTTGCTCGTCCTCGTGGCCGAGAGCCTCGGCTACCGGTGCAGCCCCGTGCCCGGCGAGGTCATGCTGCTGGAGGGCGCCAACAGGCTGCACGTCAGCCTGCGCGACCTGCGGCAGCTCGCGCGGCTCGTGCCGCGCGACGACTGGCCCGCGCTGGTCTCCGACCACGTCACCACGATCGTCACCGCGATCGAGGAGCCGCTGGACCTCAGCGACTTCGACCTCGCCCAGCATCTGCTGCGCACCCGCATCTACCCGGCGGAGGCCGACAACGGGGTGCTCGCCGCCCGGCCGTTCGCACCCGGTCTGATCGAGGTGGTGGTGGTCGACACGCCCACCACCGTCCGCACCGTCACCACCGAGGAGATGGGCGGCTGGCCGGTGTCGGGCGACGCGCTGTTCATGCTCGGCCGCGCGAACGTCCGCGCCGACGGCCCGCTCCAGCTGGACGAGCAGGACCTCGGCGGCGTCCGCGTCTCGGTCCTGCACGGATGGACCTTCTACGCCGTCACCCACCTGGCGTGGCTGGAGGAGTACCTGCCGATCGGCCCGTACGGCGCGCTGGTCATCGCGCCCAACCGGAGCCTCATCGTCGCCCACCCGCTCCGGATCGCCGAAGGCCACCCGAGGGCGCGCTACCGCGAGGCCGTGGCGGCGGCGACCGAGCTCCAGGCGCAGGCGCACCGCGCCTACGAGGAGGGCCCCGGCTCGCTCAGCCCGTACCTGTACTGGTGGCGCGCCGGCGAGCTGACCTTCCTGGAGACCCGCTACGAGGGCGACACCATGGTCCTGCCGGAGGAGTTCGCCTCCGTGCTCGCCACGCTGGCGGCGGAGCGCTGATGAAGGTCGTCGTCGCCCCCGACTCGTTCAAGGGCAGCCTGTCCGCCGCGCAGGTGTGCGCCGCCGTGGCGGCGGGCGTCCGGCGCGCCGCGCCCGCCGCGCAGGTGGCCGCCGTGCCGATGGCCGACGGCGGCGAGGGCACCCTCGACTGCTTCCTCAGCGCCCGCGGCGGCGACGCGGTCGAGGTCGCCGCCACCGACCCGGTGGGGCGCCCGGTCAAGGCGCGCTACGCGCTGTCCGGCGACGGGCGCTCGGCGGTGGTGGAGCTGGCCGCGGCGTCCGGGCTGCCGCTGGTCGAGGACGTCCCGCCCGACCCGATGAACGCCGCGACCACCGGCACCGGCGAGCTGATCGCCGACGCGGTGCGGCGCGGCGCACGCGACGTGCTGGTCTGCATCGGCGGCAGCGCCAGCACCGACGGCGGCGCCGGGCTGCTGCGCGCCCTCGGCGTGCGGTTCCTGGACGCCGCGGGCGGGGAGCTGCCGCCGGGCGGCGCCGCGCTCGCCCGCCTGGCGTCGATCGACGACTCCGGCGTACCGGAGGAGGTCCGCGCGACCCGGTTCCGGGTGGCCTGCGACGTGACCAACCCGCTCGTCGGGCCGGACGGCGCCGCCGCCGTGTTCGGCCCGCAGAAGGGCGCGTCCCCCGGCCAGGTCGCCGAGCTGGACGCCGCCCTCGCCGTCTTCGCCGACGCGGTCGCCGCGCGGGGAGGCCCCCGCGTGCACGACCTGCCCGGGGCGGGCGCGGCCGGAGGCACCTGCGGCGGGCTCGTCGGCCTGCTCGGCGCCGAGCCGTCCGGGGGAGCCCTCCTGGTCGCCGAGGCCGTCGGCCTGCCCGCCGCGCTCGACGGCGCCGACCTCGTCGTCACGGGGGAGGGCCGCGTGGACGGGCAGAGCGCCGGCGGCAAGGTGGTGTCCGCGGTCGCGGCGCTCGCCCGGGACCGCGGCGTCCCGTGCGTCGCCCTGGCCGGCGGCGTCGCCGGCCCGCTGGAGGAGCTGCACGCGCTCGGCCTGACCGCCGCGTTCAGCCTCGCCGACGGCCCCCGCACCCTGGAGGAGCTGAAGGCGGGCGCCGCGCCCCTGCTCGCCGCCGTCGCCGAGCAGGCGGTCCGCCTGTTCCGCCGCTAGCAGACGCCGGCGGGCTCGGGTTCGGGTTCGGGCGCGGGCGTGCGGACCCGGACGGTCAGCCGGGGCAGCAGGACGTGGGTCAGCGGCCCGATCGCCACGGCGTAGAGGACCGTTCCAACGCCGACGGTGCCGCCGAGCAGCCAGCCGACCGCCAGCACGCCCAACTCGATCGCCGTCCGGACCACCCGGATCGAGTGGCCGCGCGCCGCGAGCCCGGTCATCAGCCCGTCCCGGGGGCCCGGGCCCAGGCCGGCGCCGATGTAGCAGCCGGTGGCGAAGCCGCCCACGAGCACGGCGGCGATCAGGTAGGCCCAGCGGCCGGCCAGCGCGTCCGGGGCGGGCAGCAGCCACAGGAACAGGTCGGCGAAGACGCCGATGAGGACGACGTTGCTGACGGTCCCGATGCCGGGCCGCTGCCGCATCGGGATCCACGCGAGCATCACGACCGCGCCCGTGATGATGATCCAGGCGCCCATCGACAGGCCGAAGCGCCGCGAGAGCCCCTGGTGGAAGACGTCCCAGGGGTCGTTGCCGAGGCCGGACGACACCTGGAGGGCGATCCCGAGCCCGTACAAGGCCAATCCAATGTAGAGCTGCACCAGGCGGCGCGTCATCAAGGCCATTTCAAGCTTCCCATCCACTGGCGGCCATCGTTTCGGACCACTCTGGCGCTCAGTGGACTGGTGATTGTAGAGCCAATGTGCGAAAGTGGCTCGTATGAGCACGCGCTACGTGAGCGGCCCGCACCTGGCCCGGCTGCTCGGGGACGTGTCCGGGGAGCGTCCCGTCTATGCGGCGGTGGCCCGGTCGCTGCGCGCCCTCGTCCTGGACGGCAGGCTCGCGCTGCGCACGCGCCTGCCCGCCGAACGCGACCTGGCCGCCGCCCTCGGCGTCAGCCGCACCACCGTGACGACCGCCTACGACCGGCTCCGCGACGAGGGCTACGTCCAGAGCAGGCAGGGCGCGGGAAGCTGGACGGCGCTGCCCCCGGTCCGCATGTCGTCGGCCGAGCCGCCCGGCGCGCTCCGCGGCGCGCCGGGCGACGCGGTCCCCGCCGGCCACCGGTACGGCATGGCCCACCCCGCGCCTGACGATCCCTCGTTCATCGACCTCGGCTGCGCCGCTCCCGGCGCCCCCGCGATCTTCGAAGAGGCGGTCGCCGCGGCCGTCGACGAGCTGCCCCGCTACAGCTCGGGCCCGGGCTACGAGCCCGCCGGGCTGGCGAGCCTGCGGCAGGTCATCGCGGACGGCTACACCGCGCGCGGCGTCGCGACCCGCGCCGACCAGATCGTCGTCACCACCGGCGCGCAGCACGCGTTCACGTTGCTGACCCAGCTGCTGGTGGAGCCGGGCGACGCGGTGATGGTCGAGCGACCCACCTACCCGCACGCGCTCGGTGCGCTGCGCCGCCGCGGCGCCCGGCTCGTCCCCGTCGGCGTCAACGAGGGCTGGGACGTCGAGCTCGCCGCGGGCGCCATGCGGCAGGCCGCGGTCCGGATGGCGTACCTGATCCCCGACTTCCAGAACCCGACCGGGTACCTGATGCGGGCGCGGGACCGGGCCGGGCTCGTCGACGCCGGGCGGCGCGCGGACGCGTTCCTCGTCGCCGACGAGACCTTCGCCGAGCTCGCCCACGACCCCGAGGCTCCGCGCGAGCCGCCGCTGGCCGCCTTCGACGGCGGCGGCCGGGTCGTCACGATCGGGTCGGCCTCCAAGCTGCTGTGGGGCGGGCTGCGGATCGGGTGGATCCGCGCCACCGCCCCGCTGGCCCGCCGCCTCGTGCTGGCCCGCGAGCCGTTCGACATGGCGAGCCCGGTCCTGGACCAGCTGATCGTCCGGGAGCTGCTGCTGCGGGTGGAGGAGGTCCGCGCCGAACGCGCCGCGAACCTGCTGCGCGGCCGCGACGCGCTCGCCGCGGCGCTGCGCGAGCTGCTGCCGGGCTGGGAGTTCCGGCTCCCGGACGGGGGCATGTCGCTGTGGGCGAGGATCGGCGCGCCGATCGCCTCCCGGCTCGCCGAGGCGTCCGAGCGGCTCGGCGTCCGCGTCGTCGCCGGCCCGGTGTTCGGGACGGACGGCGTGCTGGAGGACTACGTGCGGCTGCCCTACGTGCTGCCACCGGACACGCTGCGCCTGGCGGTGCGGCGGTTGGCCCTCGCCCAGCGCGAGGCCGAGGCGGCGCCGGCGGCGCGGCCCCTGCCCGCCTACGTCTGACGGGGGCGGCCGCTGCGTCCGGCGGGCGTCAGGGAGCGCGCTGGATGTAGTCGACCAGGTGCTCGCGGTCGCTCTCCAGCTCGTCGATGGCGCTCTTGACGACGTCGCCGATGCTGACGATCCCGACGAGCCGGCCGTCCACGACGACGGGCACGTGCCGGAACCGGTGCTCGGTCATGGCGTGGCGCAGGTCCTCCACCTGGTCGCCCGGGCCGCAGGTGCGGACCTCGGCGGTCATGATCTCCGAGACGGGACGGTCGAGCAGCGCCGCGCCGTGCTCGTGCAGCCGCCGCACCACGTCCCGTTCGGACACGATGCCGGCGATCGAGGCGCCGTCGGGCGAGACCACCGTCGCTCCGATGTTGTGCTCCGCCAGGACGACGAGGAGCTGCCGCACGGTGGCCTCGGGCCGTACCGTGGCCACCGCCTCTCCCTTCCTCCGCAGGATGTCGCGAATTCGCATGCCTCACGCTCCGGTGCCGGTTTCGGGCCCGGGGGACGGCGGCCGCCCGGACGGGGCCGCTGGCCGGGCCTTGTCCCTGCCAAACTCGCATGTTCCGGCCTTCAGGGAAACCCCTGGCCGGTGAGTCATCCCGGTCTGGCGACGGCATAAGGGCGGCATAAACGCCGTAGATCGGGAACCAAGGGATCCATGGCGATGACGGCAGAGCGAACCATCGAAACGGAGATCCCGGCACGGCTCGACCGGTTGCCGTGGTCACGCTGGCACTGGACGGTCCTGATCGGCCTCGGCGCGGTCTGGATCCTGGACGGCCTGGAGGTGACCGTCGTCGGCGTCATCGGCCCGCGGCTCACCGACGCGTCGGGGGGCCTCGGGCTGACAGACGGGCAGGTCGGGCTGGCCGCGTCCATCTACGTCATCGGCGCCTGCCTGGGCGCCCTGTTCTTCGGGCATCTGACCGACCGGTTCGGGCGCAAGAAGCTCTTCCTCGCCACGCTCGCGCTGTACCTGGCGGCGACGGTCGCGACCGCGTTCTCGTTCAACCCGCTGTGGTTCTACGCCTGCCGGTTCCTCACCGGTGCCGGCATCGGCGGTGAGTACGCCGCGATCAACTCGGCGATCGACGAACTGATCCCGGCGCGGGTGCGGGGCCGGGTGGACGTGGTGGTGAACGGCTCGTTCTGGATCGGCACGTCCATCGCGGCGGCGCTGTCGATCCCGGTGCTGAACGGCGACCTCCTCCCCGAGGACCTCGGCTGGCGGGCCCTGTTCGCGCTCGGGGCCGTCCTCGGCCTCGGGGTGCTGTTCGTCCGCCGGATGGTGCCCGAGAGCCCGCGCTGGCTGTTCATCCACGGGCGCGAGGACGAGGCCGAGCGCGTGGTCGGCGGCATCGAACGGGAGATCACCGAGGAGACCGGCGAGCCCCTGGAGGAGCCCCGGGAGAGCATCCGGGTCCGGCAGCGCCGTGTCGTCTCGTTCGGGGGGATCGCCTCGACGGCCGTGCGCCGCTACCCGCGTAGGACGGTCCTCGGCCTGTCGCTGTTCATCGGGCAGGCGTTCCTCTACAACGCCGTCTACTTCACCTACGCGCTCGTGCTCAGCACGTTCTTCGACGTCCCCGACGCGAAGGTCGGCTACTACCTGATCCCGATCGGCATCGGGAACTTCCTGGGCGCGTTCTTCCTCGGCAGACTGTTCGACACGGTCGGCCGCAGGACGATGGTCACGGCGTCCTACGTGATCTCCGGTGTGCTGCTGGTCGGGACCGGGCTGCTGTTCCGCGCGGACCTGCTCGACGCCTGGACGCTGACGGCCTGCTGGTGCGCGGTGTTCTTCTTCGCCTCCGCCGGGGCGTCGTCGGCCTACCTCACGGTCAGCGAGATCTTCCCGATGGAGACCCGGGCGATGGCGATCGCCGCGTTCTACGCGGTCGGGACGGGCCTCGGCGGCGTGGTCGGGCCCGCGCTGTTCGGGCGCCTGGTGGAGACCGAGAAGGTGGCGAACGTCGTGAACGGCTACTACCTGGGCGCCGGGCTGATGATCGCCGCCGGGCTGGTGGAGCTGGCCATCGGCGTCGAGGCCGCGCAGCGTTCCCTGGAGGACGTGGCGAGGCCGCTGTCGGCGGAGGAGGCCACGGCCGCCTGACGGCGTCCCCCCGTCGCGCCTTCCCGCCCCGGTCAGGGGGCGAGGAGGCGCGACACCGCGCCGAGCGCCGGGGCGAGCAGGCGGCCCGCCGGGCCGGCGTGGGCGAGGGCGGCCCGCGCCGCGTTGGCGCCGCACGCGCCGTGCACGCCGCCGCCCGGGTGCGCGGAGGCCGACGCGAGGTACAGGCCCGCGACCGGCGTCTCGGCGCGCCCGAGGCCGGGGACCGGACGGAACACCAGTTGCTGGTGCGGCACGGCCGTGCCGCCGTTGAGCGCACCGCCGCGCAGGTTGGCGTCGTGGTCCTGGAACGCGGGCGGCGCGGTGACGCGGCGGTCGAGGACGCGGGAGCGGAAGCCGGGGGCGAGGCGCTCCACGGCGTTCTCGACGCGGTCCGCCATGGCGTCGCGCTCGCGCCCGTCCCAGACGCCGGTGATGCCGTCCGGGCCCGCGTCGGCCTTCACCCGGTGCGGGACGTGGGTGTACGCCCAGACCGACTCGGTTCCGGCGGGGGAGCGGGCGGGGTCGGCGGTCGTCATCTGGCCGAGGAGCGCGAACGGCTCGGAGGGGACGCGCCCGGTGGCCAGCTGCGCGCTGTAGTCGGTCATCGCGTCCAGGCCGGGGGACAGGTGGACGGTCCCGGCACGCCCGGCGCCGTCCGCCGCCCAGGGGATCGGCCCGGACAGCGCCCAGTCGACCTTGAAGGTGGCGTGGTCCCAGACGAAGCGGCTCATGTCGGCGCGCAGCGAGGCCGGCAGATCCGCCCAGCCGACCAGGCCCCCGTAGAGGGCGGGGGCCGAAACGTCGGCGAGGACGGCCTTGGCCGCGCGCACCGGTTCGCCGGACGCGGTGCGGACGCCGAGCGCGCGCCCGTCCCGCACGACGACGGAGGCGACCGGGGTGCCGCAGCGGACGCGCCCGCCGCGCGACTCCAGCCGCCGCACGAGCGCCGCCGTCAGCTCGCCCGCGCCGCCTTCGGGGACCGGCCACCCGTACCGCTGCCCGGTCATGGCGAGCAGCCAGCCGAACAGCGACCCCGCGGTCGACTCGGGGAACATGTCGGTGTGCAGCGTCGACCCGGCGAGCAGCAGCGGGCCGCCGGGCCCGGCGAACTCCTGCTCCCCGAGCGTGCGGACGGGGGCCAGCAGGGTGCGCAGGGCGCGGAGCCCGCCCGCCCGTCGCGCCGACCTCAGCAGCGGGAGCGCGGCCCGGACCGGCGGGAACGGGGTGAACAGGGCGCGCAGGACGTCCTCTCCCATGTCGTCCCACAGGCGGCAGAGCCGCAGCCACGCCTCGCCGTCGCCCGCGCCGAGCGCGTCGAGGCCGGCGGCGGTCGCGTCGCGGTCGCGCTCGAGGACGGCGCAGCGCCCGTCCGGGAGCGGATGGGCGAGGACGGCGGGCGCGTGCCGCCAGCGGAGGCCGTGCCGCTCCAGTTCCAGCGCCCGCATCGCGGGCGACGCGACGCCGAGCGGGTAGAACGCGCTGCACAGGTCGCTCACGTAGTCGGGGTGGACGCCCCGGTCGCTGCGCACCGCGCCGCCCGGTTCGGGCTGCGCCTCGAGCACCTCCACGTCCCACCCGGCGTCGGCCAGCATGTTGGCGGCGACGAGACCGTTGTGCCCCGCGCCGACGACCACGGCGTCAGCCATGCGGCATCCCTCCCCCGATCACCTTACGGGCGCCCGCGAGAGGGCCGCGGTCAGCCCACGTCGAGCCGGGCCAGCAGCCGCATCACGCCCGGCGCCACGCGCGACCCGAGGTAGCCCAGGCGTGCCTCCGGCGTCACCGGGACGACCGCGCGGTCGTCGCGGACGGCCGCGACGATCTGCTCCGCCACGCGGTCCGGCCCGTAGTTGCGCCGCGCGTAGGCGCGCGCGACGCGCTGCCGGCTGCGAGCCTCGTCCTCCTCGTTCTGGCCGACGAAGCGGGACGTGCGGGTGATGTTGGTGTTGACGATCCCCGGGCAGACGGCGCTGACCCCGATGCCCTCGCCCTTCAGCTCGGCGCGCAGGCACTCCGACAGCATCAGCACGGCCGCCTTGCTGGTCGCGTAGGCGGGCAGCGCGCGGGACGGCGTGAACGCGGCGGCCGAGGAGGTGTTGACGATGTGGCCGCCCTGCCCCCGCTCCACCATCTGCTTGGCGAAGAGCCGTGAGCCGTGGAGGACGCCCCACAGGTTGACGTCCAGGACCCTGCGCCAGTCGTCGGTGCCGTGCTCCAGGAACGGGCCGGCCATGCCGATCCCGGCATTGTTGACCACGACGTCCGGTACCCCGTGCTCGTGCACGACCGCCTTGGCGAAGTCCTCCATCGCGCCGCGGTCGGACACGTCCACCTGGAAGGCGTGTCCCGCCGGGCCGAGGAGGCCGGCGAGTTCGGCGGTGCGCTCGGCGGCGTCCGCGTCGAGGTCGGCGGCGACCACCTCGGCGCCTCGTTCGGCGAAGGCCAGCGCGGTGGCGCGGCCGATCCCGCTCCCCGCGCCCGTGACGACGACGAGGGACCCGTCGAAGGACCGCCGGCTCGGAGTCACCCTGGCCCGCCTGAGCGCGCGCGCCTCGGCGGCGGCGAGCGGACCGCCCTGGACGCCGGTGATGTGCTCGGTGACCCAGCGGGCGACGACGTCGGGGTGGCTGCGGGGCACCCAGTGCCCGGCCTTGAGCGTGCGCAGCGACAGGTTCGGGACGCGCCCGGCCAGCCCGCCGACCAGGTGCGGCGAGACGAACAGGTCCCTGGTCGGGACGATGACCTGGGTCGGGACGTCCGTGCGCCGGTCGCGCGGGCGGCGCAGCCGCTGGAGCATGTTCGCCCGGTACAGCCCGACCCCGGCCGCGGCGTCGCGCGCCATCGTCGTGGCCGGGTGGCCCGGCCGGGGCGGGACGCCCTCGCCGAGTTCCAGGGCCTTGGCGAACGGCTTCGCCATCCCGGCCCGCCACAGCAACTCCGGCAGCCCCGGCGTCTGGAAGAAGTAGATGTACCAGGAGCGGACGGCCTGCCCGGCAGCCCGCCGCAGGTTGGCCGGGGTGGGGCGCGCCAGGTTCCGCCGCGTCCAGTGCGCGACGTGGTCCAGGCAGGGGCCGGAGATCGAGGTGAACGACGCGAAGCGGTCCGGCGTCGTGCAGACCGCCTCCCACGACTGGATGGAGCCCCAGTCGTGTCCCACCAGGTGCACCTTGCGCTCGGGCGCGGTCGCGTCCAGGACGGCCTCCATGTCGGCCATCAGGTACTCGAACGTGTAGCGCCTCCGTCCGAACGGACGGGACGAGGCGCCCGCGCCGCGCACGTCGTAGCGGACGACGTGGAACCGCTCGGCGAGCCGCGCGGCCACCTCGTCCCAGACGGCGTGGGTGTCGGGGTAGCCGTGGACCAGCAGCACGGTCGGGCGCGACCGGTCGCCCTGCTCGTAGACGGCGAGGTCGACGCCGTCGCCGCGGACGCGCCGCCGGGTGACGGGTGGGGCGGGGTGTGTCATGCGGTCGTCTCCCGTCGGGCCCACCGGTGCACGTGGGGAAGGTCGTCGTCGAGCCAGTACGCGTCGTCCTCGGTGACCACGAGGATCTCCTCGAACTTCACGCCGACGCCGCGGAACCCGATGTGGGGCTCGACCGCCCACAGCCCGGGCGTCGGGGGGTGCTGGGACTGCGAGGCCCCGTTCCAGAGCGGGGAGCGCCCTTCCAGGCGCTCCTTGACCAGTTCGCGGCCGATGGTCTGGAGGAACCGTACACCGAATGGGAATCCCACGCGCTTCGGGAGAATCCCGCCGATGACGCCGACCTGATGGCCGATGACGCGGCCCGGATACTCGCGGTGCCGGCTGTCGTAGCCCTGCCGCTCGATGAGCGCGTCGACCTCGGCGTAGACGTCGGCGAACGTGCGCCGCTCGCGGACGAGGCCGAGGATGAGCGCCCGGTAGCCGGCGAGGTCGGCGTCGAGCCGCTCCCAGATCCTGTTCTCGCCGAGGACGCCGCCGTAGCCGATGTCGGCGGAGTAGCCGTCCTTCACCGGGGCCATGTCCAGGATGTAGGGCATGCCCTCCTCCAGGCGCGTCCCGCCGGGCAGGAACTGCGTGGGCACCCGGAAGCCGCGGAACGCCGACCGGTCGCCGAACCAGGCGAACGGGGTGTGCAGCCAGTCGTCCACGCCGTGTTCGCGCAGCCACCGGCGCATGCGCCGGCACGCCTCGCGCTCGGTCACGCCCGGTTCGAGCGTGCCGGCGACCTCTTCGGCGCACCGGTAGCACAGGCGCTGGACGGCACGGAATCGCTCGAGCTCCGCCGCGTCGTGCACGCGGGCGAGCGCCACTTTATTGGACACATTGTTAATAAACCGCCGATCCGCGCCCGGGTCAAGGGCCGGCGGAGTGACGCCCGCCACCGCGGAGCGCGGGAACCCGGCACCTCGCGGAGCGCCAATATCGCAACGCGCCGGGGCAGGGCAGGGGCCTAGTAGGGGTCGTAGCCCGCGGCCCTGGCGGCGGGCGACTGCGTGAGGTAGTCCAGCGCGCGCGGCGTGGAGCACACCTTGGAGGGATGGTGGTCCGGCCTGAGATAGACGGGCGCCTCGCCGAGCAGGAGCCGGAAGATGCCGGGCACGTGGCCGAGCCGGACGGACCGCCGGTAGGAGCGGTAGACGCGCAGCGGGGTCACCCGCCGCTTGATGGTCGGGTCCTGCTTGAGCAGGTAGAGCGAGCCGCCGATCAGCGCCCAGTACAGGAAGAACAGCGACACGACCCACGCGGCGACGCGGGTCGGGTACCGGCCTCCCATGGCGGTGTAGACGTCGAAGACCACCGAGCGGTGCTCGACCTCCTCGGCGCCGTGCCAGCGCAGCAGGTCCAGCATCGTCGGGTCCACGCCGGCCTTGTCGAGCCGGTCGTTGTCCATGATCCACTGGCCGAGGACGGCGGTGTAGTGCTCGATCGAGGCGACCGCGGCCAGCTCGAAGCGCAGCCGGCGCCGCCAAGCCCGCGGGTTGCGCTCCTTCAGCGCCGCCATCTGCGCGGGGCGCTCGGAGTTGCCCCGTCCCGCCGCGTCAGTGATCTTGGAGACGTCGATGCCGGCGCGTTGCAGGATCTGGTCCAGGACGCCCTGGTGGGAGCGGGCGTGCACCATCTCCTGCCCGATGAAGCCCTTGATCTCCTCCAGCAGCCGCTCGTCCCGGATGTGCGGGCGGGCGTCCTTGACGCACTGGATGAACCACTTCTCGCCCTCGGGCAGGACGATGTGGAACGAGTTGATGATGTGGGTGGCGACCGGGTCGCCCGGGACCCAGTGCAGCGGGGTCTCCGACCAGTCGAAGGAGACGCGCCGCGGCTTGATCGGCGGATGGCGCTCGTCGACGGGCACCGTTCCGCCGCTCGCCTGGGGCCTCGTCATGCGGTCCTCGCCTTCCACGCGTCCGGGTCGGCCGCGACGTGCCCCCGCGCCGCGCGTATGCCATTGGCAGTGCAGTCAACTCCTGCCGGGACCGCGGTTTCTTGAGGAGAAGCCAACAAGTTACCGCTTGGTTTTCGACCCGGGGTGACAAGTGGCGCCGCTCAGAGGGCGATACGCTCGGCCCCCGCGTAGACGTTCATGGTCTCGCCGCGCAGGAAGCCGACGAGCGTCATCCCGGCGTCCTCGGCGAGGTCCACCGCCAGCGAGGACGGCGCCGACACCGCCGCCAGCACCGGGACGCCGGCCGTCATCGCCTTCTGCGTCAGCTCGAACGACGCGCGCCCGCTCACCATGAGGACCGTGCCGGCCAGCGGAAGCCGTCCCTGCCGCAGGGCCCACCCGATCACCTTGTCGACGGCGTTGTGGCGGCCGACGTCCTCGCGCACGGCGAGGAGCCCGCCTTCGGCGTCGAACAGCCCGGCGGCGTGCAGGCCGCCGGTCCGGTCGAACACCCGCTGCGCCTCGCGCAGCCGCTCCGGCATGGCCGCCAGCACGCGCGGGGTGAGCCGCACCGGGTCGCCGGCGACCTCGTAGGGGCGGTCGGCGCGCAGCGCCTCGATGCTCGACTTCCCGCACACCCCGCAGGCGCTGGTGGTGGTGAACGCCCGCGTCATGGAGTCGTCCGGCGGCGGCACGCCGGGGGAGAGCACCACGTCCAGGGTGTTCTGCTCCTCGGTGTCGGCGCAGTACCGCATCGTCGCGATGTCGCCGGCCCGCCCGACCACGCCCTCGGCCGCCAGGAACCCGGCGACCAGGTCGAAGTCGTGCCCGGGCGTGCGCATGGTGATCGTCAGCGGCTTGCCGGCGACGCGGATCTCCAGCGGCTCCTCCGCCGCGAGCGTGTCGGGCCTGCGCACCCGCGATCCGGACGCGCTCAGCCGGAGCACGGGCCTGCGCACGGTGATCCGCCCCATGACCGTTGACGGTACCCCGGGAACCCGCCCCAAACGAAGCCCTGGGCCGGGCGCCGCCGCGCGGGCTAGTCGGGCACCCCGCGGGGGCGGGGCGCCCGCCACCCCTGGCGCATCGCGAGGACGCGCAACCCGAACGCCATCACGGCGGCGCCCGCGGTGACGGCCCCGCCGTGCAGGCCCGCGCTCTCGGCGCCGGCGGTCACGGCCGCGCCGAGCAGCGCGGGCACCGCGTACAACTGCCGGTCGTACAGCACCGCCGGGATCTGCCCGGCCAGCACGTCGCGCAGGATGCCGCCGCCCACCGCCGTCACGATGCCGAGCAGCACCGCGTGCACCGGTGAAAGGCCGTACTGGAGCGCCTTGACCGTCCCGGTCGCGCAGAACAGCCCGAGCCCGGCCGCGTCGAACAGCAGCACCGCCGGCAGCAGCCGCGTCACCTGCGGATGCCAGAAGAACACCAGCGCCGACGCCGCCACCGGTACCAGCACGTACCCGAGGTCGGTGAACGCCGCCGGGGGGACCGCCCCGATGAGCAGGTCGCGCAGGATTCCGCCGCCGAGCGCGGTGATCTCGGCCAGCACCACCATCCCGACGACGTCCAGCCGCTGCCGGACGGCCGCGAGCGCCCCCGACACGGCGAACACGAAGATCCCGGCGAGGTCCAGCAGCCATGCGACCCCGTGGCCGCTCACTCGCGGTGGTCCCTCCGGTCGATGTTCCAGTTCGCCACCACCGCCGCGAACGGCGGGATCACCAGCGCCACCACCGTCATCGCGATCGCCGCGGTGTGCGAGTACAGCCGGACCACCGCCCAGGCCAGCACGAACAGGGTGAGGCACGTGCCCATCATGATCCCGTAGGCCAACCTGCGACGCCGCATGCCCTCACGTTACGTCGCGTCAGCCCCCCGCCCCGCGCGGGGCGGGGGTGGCGGAGGCGTACGGGAATCGAACCCGCCGTCCCGAGATCCTCGGGACCGTCGGCTTTGAAGGCCGTGGAGGCCACCAGGCGCTCACACGCCTCCGGCGGCGATCTTAGCCGGTGTAGAGGGCGTCGATGTCGGCGGCGTACTTGGTGTGCACGACGCGGCGCTTCAGCTTGAGGGTCGGGGTGAGCTCCTCGCTCTCGGCGGTCCACTCGGCGGTGAGCAGGCGCCACCGCTTGACCTGCTGGACGCGGGCGAGCCGGGCGTTGGCGTCCTCGACGGCCCGGGCCACCTCCTCCAGGACGAGGGGGTGGTCGGCGAGGGCGGCGAGGTCGGTGGTGTCGACGCCGTGGGCGGCCGCCCAGACGGGCGCGACCTCGCCGTCGAGGGTGATGAGCGCGACGACGTAGGGGCGGCGGTCGCCGAAGGCGAGGGCCTGGCCGATGAGCGGGTGCTCCTTGAGCCGGTTCTCCACCAGGGACGGGGCGATGTTCTCGCCGCCGGCGGTGATGATCAGTTCCTTCTTGCGGTCGACGACGGTGAGGAAGCCGTCCTCGTCCAGGCGGCCGACGTCGCCGGTGTGCACCCAGCCGTCCGGGTCGATGAGGTCGGCGGTGGCGTCGGGGCGGTCCAGGTAACCGGGGGTGCAGGTGGCGCCGCGGACCAGGATCTCGCCGTCGCCCGCTAGCTTCAGTTCGACGCCGGGGAACGGGCGGCCGACGGTGCCGAGCTTGAAGGAGTCGGCGAGGTTGGCGGTGATGGCGCCGGTCGTCTCCGTCATCCCGTAGGCGTCGAAGATCTTCAGGCCGAGCCCGGCGAAGAAGCGGGCCACCTCGACGGGCAGCGGCGCCGCCGCGCTGGAGGCCTGCCGGACGCGGTCCAGGCCGAGCAGGGCGCGCATGGGGGTGAGGACCGCCCGGTCGGCCCGCTCGAAGGCCTCGGCGACCGGGGGGGTGAGGGTGTTGCCGTGCTCCTGCGCCGTCACGTACGCGCGGCCGGCGTCCAGGGCGGCGGCGACCGCCCGCTTCCTCGTCTCGTCCTGCTCGGCCGACAGCACCGCCTGGATGCCGGCCATGATCTTCTCCCAGACGCGCGGGACGCCGAAGAAGGAGTGCGGCCGCACCTCGCCGAGGATCGTCGTCAGCTGGGCCGGGTCGGGACAGAAGTGGATGTGGGAGGCCAGCCGGACCGGCAGGTAGTAGCTGAGCACGCGGTCGGCGATGTGCGCGAACGGCAGGTAGGAGATCCCGGCCGGGTGCTCGGGGAGGACGGAGCTGCGCTCGACCATCTCCGCCTCGTGCAGCACCATCGAGTGCGTGATCAGGACGCCCTTCGGGTCGCCGGTGGTGCCGGAGGTGTACAGGAGGGTGACGGTGTCCCCGGGCCCGACCGCCTGCCAGCGCCGGTCGATCGCGAGCGGATCGGCGGCCAGCTCGCGGCGGCCGAGCTCGGTGAAGGCGTCCCAGGTGAGGAAGCGGTCGCCGGGCGGGCAGGCGGCGGCGTCCACCACGATGATCTTGCGGAGGTCCGGGAGGCGGTCCAGGACGGGCAGCCAGCGGCCGAGCTGGTCCGCGCCGTCCAGGACCGCGTACCTGGCCGAGCAGTGGCCGGCGACGAAGGCGACCTGGTCGGGCGCGAGCGTCGCGTACACGGTGGCGGGGACGCCGCCGGCGTGCACGGCGCCGAGGTCGGCCAGCACGTGCTCGGAACGGTTCGGCATCATCAGCGCGACGACGTCGCCGGGGTCCAGGCCGAGGGCGGCGAACCCGGCGGCCGTCTCCAGCGCGCGGGTGCGGGTGTCCGCCCAGGTGAGGGTCCTCAACTCGCCGTCGGTCCGGTCGGAGTAGGCGGGCCTGCCGCCGTGCCGTGCGGCGGTCGCGGCGAGGGCGGTGCAGATCGTCTGCCCCGCGACGGCCCGGTCGAGGTCGGCCCGCTGTTCCTGGATCCCCATGTCGCCCCTCGTGGGTAGGTGACCGTAGTAAGTGATGACTTGCAGAGTGCAGATCGCATCACGCCGAACCGGGTTCGGACAAGGGGTTCGCGGGTTTTCCACGCTGGTCGCGGGGGCCGGTCGGCGATCGGTGACCGGGTGCGTACCGTCCGTTTGTTGATCATTTGAGGTAGTTGTGCGTTAAATTCAGCGGTGACCCGACTCGCCCCCGTGGCCCGCCTGACGCAGTACGCGCGCGGCGGTGGCTCCAGCAAGATTCCGCCAGGGGAGCTGGAGCGGGTCGTGGCCGGCCTCACCGGCGGGAACGACGCGCTCCTCGTCGGCGGTCCCGACGGCGACGACGCCGCCGTGCTGCGCCTGGAGGGCGGCCGGGCCGTGGTCTCCACCGCCGACTTCTGCACACCCGTCGTCGACGACGCCTACGACTGGGGCCGCATCGCCGCCGCCAACGCGCTCTCCGACGTCTACGCCGTCGGGGGCGTGCCGCTGATGGCCCTGAACCTGCTCGGCTGGCCCGCCGACGCGCTGCCCGCCGAGCTGGCCCGCGAGGTGCTGCGCGGCGGACGGGACATGGCGGCGCTGGCCGGCGTCGCGATCGCCGGCGGGCACAGCATCGAGGACCCCGAGCCGAAGTACGGCCTCGCGGTCACCGGCACCGCGGACCCCGACCGGCTGCTGCGGCTGGACGCCGGCCGTCCCGGCGTCCCGCTCACGCTGACCAAGCCGCTCGGCGTCGGCGCGCTCAACGCCCGGCACCGGGCGACCGGGGAGGTGTTCCCGCACGCGGTCGCGACCATGACGGAGCTGAACGCGGCGGCGGGCCTGACCGCCCTCGAACGCGGCGCCGCGTGCGCCACCGACGTCTCCGGCTTCGGGCTGCTCGGCCACCTGTACAAGCTGGCGCGGGCGAGCGGCGTCACCGCCGTCGTGGACGCCTCCGCCGTCCCCTACCTCGACGGCGCGCGCGCCGCCGTGCGGGACGGGTTCGTGCCCGGCGGCACCCGCCGCAACCTCGCGTGGGTGTCGCCGCACACCGACTTCCGCCGGATCGCCGAGGAGGAGCGGCTGCTGCTCGCCGACGCGCAGACCTCCGGCGGGCTGCTGGTCGCCGGGGAGATCCCGGGCGCGCCGGTCGTCGGGGAGCTCGTCGGCCGGGGGCGGCGCGCCCTCGTCATCCGCTAGCCGCCCGGCCCTCGCCGCCCGTGTCGCCGATCGGGGGCGCGGGTAGGCTCCCGGCACGGCCTCATCGGGACGGGGGAGGCGTGGCATGACGATCGGCGGGCTCGCGGCCGCCGGGGTCCTCCTGGTGGCGGCGTTCTGGCCCAGGCAGACCGGCCGCCGCTCCTGACGCCGGGCCGTTCCGCTCCGGAACGGCCGTCAGGTCCGGCGCAGGACGGGGCGCAGGCCGTCCAGCACGTCCGGGTCCTCGATGGTGGACGGGACGGGCACCTCCTGCCCGTCGGCGATGCCCCGCATCACGCCCCGCAGGATCTTGCCCGACCGCGTCTTCGGCAGCGCGGGCACGACGGAGATCTCCTTGAGCGCGGCGACGGGGCCGATCTGCTCGCGGACCATCGCGACCAGCTCGGCGCACACCTCGCCCGGCTCGGCCAGGATCCCGCTCTTGAGCACGACCAGCCCGCGCGGCACCTGCCCCTTGAGCGCGTCCTGGACGCCGATGACGGCGCATTCGGCCACGGCCGGATGGGACGAGATGACCTCCTCCATCGTCCCCGTGGACAGCCGGTGCCCGGCCACGTTGATCACGTCGTCGGTGCGGCCCATCACCCAGACGTAGCCGTCCTCGTCGATGTGCCCGCCGTCGCCGGTCAGGTAGTGCCCGGGGAACTTCGTCAGGTACGACTCGACGAAGCGCTCGTCGTCCTGCCACAGCGTGGGCAGGGTGCCCGGCGGCAGCGGCAGCCGGATCGTGATGTCGCCCTCGGCGCCCGGCGGGACCGGCGAGCCGTCGGGGCCGAGGACCCGCACGTCGTACCCGGGCACCGGCACGGTCGGCGACCCCGCCTTGACCGGCATCGGCTCCAGCCCGCGCAGGTTCGCCACGATCGGCCAGCCGGTCTCGGTCTGCCACCAGTGGTCGATCACCGGGCGGTCCAGGACGCGCGAGGCCCACCGGTAGGTGTCGGGGTCGAGGCGCTCGCCGGCGAGGAACAGCGTGTCCAGGGCGGACAGGTCGTGCCCGGCGAGCAGCGCCCCCTCGGGGTCCTCTTTCTTGATCGCCCGGATCGCGGTCGGCGCGGTGAACAGCGCCTTCACCCGGTGCTGCGCGGCGACGCGCCAGAACGCGCCCGCGTCCGGCGTCCCGACCGGCTTGCCCTCGTACAGCACGGTCGTGCAGCCGGTGAGCAGCGGCGCGTACACGATGTAGGAGTGCCCGACGACCCAGCCGACGTCGGAGGCCGCCCAGAACACATCGCCCTGCCCCACGCCGAACACGTTCTCCATCGACCAGCGCAGCGCCACCGCGTGCCCGCCGTTGTCGCGCACGACGCCCTTCGGCCGCCCGGTCGTGCCGGAGGTGTAGAGGATGTACAGCGGGTCGGTGGCGGCGACGGGCACGCACCCCGCGGGCTCGGCGGCCGCGACCGCCTCGTCCCACTCCACGTCCCGCGGACGGACGAGGTCGGCGTGCAACTGCTCGCGCTGCCGGATCACGCACCGCTCGACCTTGTGCCGGGCCAGCTCCAGTGCCCGGTCCAGCAGCGGCTTGTAGGGGACCACCCGGCCCGCCTCGATGCCGCAGGACGCCGACACGACCGCCTTCGGGCGGGCGTCGTCGATGCGCACGGCCAGCTCCCGCGCCGCGAACCCGCCGAAGACCACCGAGTGCACGGCGCCCAGCCGCGCGCACGCCAGCATCGCGATGACGGCCTCGGGCACCATCGGCAGGTAGATGATCACGCGGTCGCCGCGCTCGACGCCCTGCTTGCGCAGGGCCCCGGCGAACCGCGCGACGAGCTCGGTCAGCTCCCGGAAGGTGTAGGTCCGCACGGTCCCGGTGACGGGGCTGTCGTAGATCAGCGCGGCCTGCTCGCCGCGGCCCTCCTCGACATGCCGGTCCAACGCGTTGTCGCAGGTGTTGAGCTCGCCTCCGGTGAACCACCGGTAGAAGGGCGGGGCCCCGTCGTCCAGCACCCGGTCCGGCGGGACGAGCCACCGCACGTCCCGCGCCGCCAGCCCCCAGAAGCGGGTCGGATCGGCGATGCTGCGTTCGTACGCGGCCGCGTAGGCGCCCATGTCGTCCTCCCGGTGACGGGTCCTGGCCCGGATCTGCGCGGAGGCCCGGACCGGCGTCGCCGCGGTTCGGGCCGCACCCCTATAGGGCATGGCGCGGGGCCGGTTCGTCAAGGGCCCGCGCCGCCGGGCGGGGTCTACCCGGGATGGCGCAGGGCGTGCGCGACGGCGATGAGGGCGGCCAGCGCCGCCCCCGCGGAGACCACCCAGAAGCACAGCTCGTAGGCGCCGAGCGAGGGGACGCCGGCGCCCGCGGCGTGTCCGGCCAGGATCGACGCGGTGACGGCGCCCGCGACGCTGCCGCCCGTGGTGCGGACGAGCGAGTTGATGCCGCTGGCGATCCCGCTCTGGTCCATCGGGACGTGCCGGACGGCGAGGGTGCCGAGCGCGGCGTAGGCGATCCCGAACCCGATGCCCTGGAGGGCGCTGAACGCGAGCATGTCGTACACGTGCGAGTTCGACACCGCGAGCCACGCGTAGCACAGCCCGGCGAAGGCCGACCCGATCGCGAGCGTCCAGGCCGGGCCGAGCCGGGCCGCGATCCGCCCGGCCGTCGCCGAGAACACCAGCATCGTCACGGTGCTCGGCAGCATGTAGAGCCCGACGTCCAGGACCGAGCCGCCGAGCCCGTACCCGACCTCCTCCGGCCGCGCCTGGACGAAGCCGGCGATGAGCGTGAACGCGGCGAACATCGAGAAGCCGAGCAGCGCCGAGACGACGTTGGCCGACAGCGACCGGGGGCCGACCAGCAGGTTCAGCCGCACCAGCGGCGCGCGGACCCGCAGCTCGATCACCACCCAGACCGCGCACAGTGCGGCCGCGGCGCCGAACAGGGCGAGGACCCCGCCGGACGTCCAGCCCCACGCGTTGCCCTGGCTGATGCCGAGCAGCAGGCAGACCAGCCAGCAGGCGAGCAGGGCCGCTCCCGGCAGGTCCGGCCGCCCGCCGGCGCGGACGCCGACGTCGCGGGCCGTCGCGGCGACTAGCACCAGCCCGGCCGCCGCCAGCGCGGCGGCGATCCAGAACACCGGGTGGTGGCTGCCGGTGCGGGTGGCGATCAGCCCGGTCACGATCATGCCGGCGCTGCCGCCGACGCCCATGGTGGCGCTGACGATGCCGATCGCCGTGGTCACCCGCGCGGCCGGGAACGTGTCGCGGATCATGCCGATGGCGAGCGGGATCATCGCCGCCGAGACGCCCTGCAGCGCGCGCCCGGCGATCAGCACCGGCAGCGTGCCGGACACCGCGCACACCACCGAGCCGGCCAGCAGCAGCACGAGGGCGAGCAAGATCATCCGCTTCTTGCCGTACATGTCGCCGAACCGCGTCAGCAGCGGGGTGGCGACGGCGCCGGCCAGCAGGGACGCGGTGAACACCCACGTCACGTCCGTGATGGGGGCGTCGAACCGGGCCATGAGCTGCGGCAGCAGCGGCAGCACGAGCGTCTGCTGCACCGACACGACCATCCCGGCGACGGCGAGCGCGAGCAGGGTCGGGCCGGTGGGACGGGAGGCAGGGGCCCCGGCCCCGGGCACCGCCGGGGCGCCTGTCCTGCGTGCCGCCGGGGCGCCGGTCATGCGAACCTCCCGCATCGGCCGGTCGCCGGATCCCGGCGCGCGGCATGTACTTACTCAACCTAAATAAGTGTAGAGCGGGGGAATCGTCGCCCGATGTCCGCCGGTACGGCACGACGCGCCAGCGCGTCGGCGTTTTGCGCGGGGCCCGGGCGTCCTAGGGTTGCCTTTCGTGGACCTTCGTCTGCGCAACCCCCGCACCGCCTCCCGCCTCGCCACCCCCCGCACGGCCCGTTCCCGCGCGGCCATCGGCGTTCAGGTCTGGAAAGGACGCTGATGCACGTCGTCACCACCGCAGGTCACGGTGGGCACGGCAAGTCGGCGCTCGTGCGCGCCCTCACGGGCAGACAGCCCGGCGAGGCGGGCGCCTGGACGGAGCTGCCCTCGGGGCGGCACGTCGCGTTCGTCGACGCGCCCGGGGACGAGCGGTCCGTCCCGGACTGGCTCGCCGGGGCCGCGCCCGCGTCCGCGGTCCTGCTCACCGTCGCCGCCGACGAGGGGTGGACGGCGCAGACGCGCGAGCACCTGGAGGCCCTCGGCGCGCTCGGCGTCCGGTTCGGCGTCCTCGCGGTCACCAAGGCCGACGCCGCCGACCCCAGGCCCGCGCTGCGCCAGATCCGCGAGCGGGTGGCCGGGACCGCGCTGCGCGACGCGGAGGCCGTCGCGGTGAGCGCCGCCACCGGCGCCGGGGTGGTCGAGCTGTCCGCCGCGCTCGACCGCCTCGCCGGCCGGCTGCCCGTGCCCGACCCGGCCGCCCCGGTGCGGCTGTGGGCCGACCGGGCGTTCACCGCCGGACGTCAGACCGTCATCGCCGGCACCCTCGCCGCCGGGACGGTCGCCGTGGGCGACGAGCTGCTCCTCATGCCCGCGGGCGAGCGGGTCCGCGTCCGGACGATCGGCCGCGCCGGCGAGCCGTGCGAGTCGGTCGGCGGCGTCTCGCGCGTCGTGCTGACGCTGCGCGACGCCGGGCGCGTCGACGCCGGCATGGCCCTGGTCACCCCGGGCGCCTGGACGCCCACCACCTGCGTCGACGTCCGGACCCGCTTCGGTGAGGCGTCCGGCAGGCTCGCGCGGCGGATGACGCTGCACATAGGGTCGGCCGCCGTCGCGGTCGGGCTGCGGCCCCTCGGCCCCGACACCGCGCGCCTGACCCTGAACACCCGGCTCGCCCTGCACCTCGGCGACACCGGGCTCCTGCGCGACCCCGAGCGTCGTTCGATCGCCGGGGTGAGCGTCCTGGACGTCCGGCCGCCGACCCTCGTGCGGCGCGGCGCGGGCGCCGCCCGCGCCCGGGAGCTGGCGACCTGGCCGGACCGCCCGGACGGCGCCGTCGTGCTCCGCCGGCACGGCGTGCTCCGCCGCTCGGAGCTGTCGCTCATGGGCTGCGCGCCGCCCGCCGACGCCGTCGCCCTGAACGGCGAATGGGTCGCCGACCCGGCGCACTGGCGGTCGCTGTTCGAGCGGCTCGCCGAGGAGACGTCCCGGCACGCGGCCGAGAGCCCCGGCGCCCCCGGGATCCCGCTGGAGGCCGTCCGGCTGCGCCTCGGGCTCCCCTCCCGGCAGCTCGTCGCCGCGCTCGTCCGGCCGCCGCTGCGCCTGGACGCGGGACGCGTCTACGGCCCGTCCCCGGACTCCGCTCCGGCGCAGGCCGCCGAGCCCGCGCCGACGGCGGTCGCCGCGGCACCGCCGCCGCCCTGGGCCGCGGCCGTGGAACGGCTCCGCGCCGACCTCGCGGACGCCCCGTTCGAGCCGCCCGACGCCGAGCGCCTCGAAGAGCTGGGCCTCACGGGCGACGCCCTCGCCGACGCGGAGCGGGCGGGCGCCGTCCTGCGGATCGACGACGGCGTCGTGCTCCTCCCGGGCGCCGACCAGGAGGCGCTGCGCGTCCTGTCGGGTCTGCCGCAGCCGTTCACGCCGGCCCAGGCCGGCGACGCCCTCGGGACCGGCCGCGACGTCGCCGTCGCCCTGCTGCGCCACCTCGACCAGCTCGGCCTCACCGAGCGCCGCCAGGGCGAAAACCGGTTGAACCGGGACGGGTGACTCTGGCGTCATAGATCGCGGTCCGGTTCCGTCGATCAAGGAGTGGGAATGCCGTACCAGACCCTGAAGGGCGGCCGCGTCCCGATCCGGATGTGGACCGACCCCGACACCGTCGAGGACCTCGCCCTCGACCAGCTGCGCAACGTCTCCGCCCTGCCGTGGGTGGAGGGCCTCGCGGTGATGCCCGACGTCCACTACGGCAAGGGCGCCACCGTCGGCTCGGTGATCGCGATGAGGGACGCGGTGTCCCCGGCCGCCGTCGGCGTCGACATCGGCTGCGGGATGACCGCCGTCAGGTCGTCCCTCACCGTCGAGGACATGCCGGACGACCTGGCCGGGCTGCGCGGCCGCCTGGAGAAGGCGATCCCCGTCGGGCGCGGCTCGCACAAGAGCGCCGTCGACCCCTCCGCGCTGCCGGGCCTCAAGGAACGCGGCTGGTACGACTTCTGGAAGGGCTTCGACGACCTGCACCCGGCCGTCCGCTCCCGCCACGGCCGCGCCCGGTCGCAGATGGGCACGCTCGGCGGCGGCAACCACTTCCTGGAACTGTGCGCGGACGACGACGGCGCGATCTGGCTCGTCCTGCACTCGGGGTCGCGCAACATCGGCAACGAGCTGGCCGAGCACCACATCGAGGCCGCCCGCAAGCTGCCCCACAACCAGGACCTGCCGGACGGCGACCTCGCCGTGTTCCTCAAGGGCACCGTGAAGATGGACGCCTACCGCCACGACCTGTTCTGGGCGCAGGAGTACGCGCGCCGCAACCGCGCCGTCATGACCGCGCTCGCGCAGAACGTCGTCACCCAGCGGTTCGGCGAGAAGCGCTGCAGGTGGGGCGAGGTCATCTCCTGCCACCACAACTACGTGGCGGAGGAGGAGTACGGCGGTGTCGAGCTGCTCGTCACCCGCAAGGGCGCGATCCGCGCCGGCCGCGGCGACCTCGGGATCATCCCGGGATCCATGGCGACCGGCACCTACATCGTCCGCGGCCTCGGCAACGAGACCGCCTACAACTCCGCCTCCCACGGCGCGGGCCGCAGGATGAGCCGCAACAAGGCCCGCAAGCACTTCACCGTCGAGGACCTGGTCGAGCAGACCAGGGGCGTCGAGTGCCGCAAGGACAGCGGCGTCGTGGACGAGATCCCCGGCGCCTACAAGGACCTCGACGCGGTGATCGAGGCCCAGTCCGACCTCGTCGAGGTGGTCGCGCACCTCCGCCAGCTCATCTGCGTGAAGGGCTGACCCCGCCGAGGCGGCCGCGGCCCGGCGCCCTGCTCCGGGGCGGGCGCCGGGACGCCGTCGGGCCCTACGTCAGCAGCTGGGCCGTGTCGCCGTAGGCGTCCAGGTGCTCGGGGTGCGTCAGCCGGTAGTTTCCGCCGACGTTGGAGTGGAAGTAGGCCGCCCACCGCAGCGGGTGGCCGAGGCCGGCGCGGGCCCGGCTCCAGTCGGTGACCGACCGCATCCACCGGTCGGACTTGGTGACGTCCCAGTTGGAGTCCACGCCGTACTCGGCGAGGCCCAGCGGGATGCCGCGGGCGTCGGCGAACTGGCACACCCGCCGCGTGCGCGCGTCCATCGGGGCGGCGTCCGCGGTGGAGGTGATCTCGCCGATCGGGTACTCGTCGATCGCGATGAAGTCGACCACGCCCTGGTCCGGCCAGTAGTTCCGCAGGGCCGACCGCGCATCGGAGTAGGGCAGGTTGCACGAGTAGTTGGTGAAGCACACCCCCACCTTCACCCCGACCGCGCGGAACGGCGGCGCCGATCGCCGGTAGAGGCTGATGAAGGCGTCGCCGGACATGTTGTCGACCGGCTCGTGGTAGATGATCACATCGCACAGGGCGCCCTTGGCGATGATGTCGGTCGCGAGCGCCCGCAGCGTCGACAGCGGCGTCGACATCGTCGGCTTGATGCTGTAGATGCTCCGGCGCACGCCCACGTCGTAGCGGAGCTGCGAGGCGCTCACCGAGGACGGCGGGACGCCGTCGTAGCAGCGGCGGATCGGCACGGGGCGTTTCGTGAGCGTCTCGAAGGCGCTGATCGCCGCCGCCCACGTCTGGCCGCTCAGGGGGGTGACGGCCGCCCCGACGAGGGTCATGCGTCGCCCCCCGCGTGGGGGACCGCGCGGTCGCGGTGCCCGGTCGTGACCGCCCGGTTGCCGATCCTTATCCGGTTCATATGCCCGTCCCCCTCGTATCGCGAGATAATTCCTCTCGGTAAAGATAATGCTACTTAGAGCGATATTGACTCGGTGGCCTTCCTTGTGTGGCCTTACCGGTCAGAAACGTGGTGGCCGCGGAAGGTTGGGAGGGGCGCCGCGACGGGGCCACCGACTCGCCCGGGTCACGAGCCGGACTTCGGCGCCCCCGCCAGGACGCGGTCGATGAAGGCGGTGACGTCGGCGAGGACCTCGTCTCGGTTCGTCTCGTTGAAGACCTCGTGGCGGGCGCCCGGGTAGAGGCGCTCGGTGAGATCGTCCCCGCGGATCGCGTCGATGCCGGCGCGGGTGTCCCGCGGGCGGACGAGCTCGTCGGCTTCGCCGTGGACGTAGAAGGTCGGCAGCGCGCCCAGCGAGCCGTGCTCGTCGACGCGGCGCAGGGCGGCGTCCAGCGCCCGGACGGTGGCCTTCTTGAACGGGCCGTGCCAGATCAGCGGGTCCTCGGTGTAGGCCCGGCCGACGGCGGGGTCGCGCGAGAGCGTGGAGGTGTCGATCGGCTCGTCCGGCATCGCGTCCAGGCCCAGCAGCTCCTCGACGACGTGCCAGCGGCCGAGAACCGGTCCGGACAGCACGAGCGCGGCGAGGGCGTCGCCGTGCAGCTGGGCGTACCGGGTGGCGATCAGCCCGCCCATGGAATGTCCGATCATGACGACGGGCAGGCCCGGGTGGTCGCCGCGGGCCGCCTCCGCGACGGTGTGCAGGTCGGCGACGACGTCCTCGAAGTCCTCGACCAGCACGCGCTCGCCGGCCGAGCGGCCGTGGCCCGCGTGGTCCGGGCCGCAGACGACGGCCCCGTGCCGGACCAGGACGTCGGCGACGTGGTCGTAGCGGCCGAGGTGCTCGCCGTAGCCGTGCACGAGCACCGCGACGTGGCGCGGCTCGCCGTCCGCCCAGATCCGGGCCGTGACCGCCCCCCGCGTGCCCGCGAACTCCCACTCCCGCGACGTCGCCACTCCGGCCTCCCTGCTCCTCCGCGGAAGATCACCGTCTCCCGCGGGGGAACGAATCGTCAACCGCCGCAATAGGCTGGAGATTCAGACCGCGACAGGAAGGGGTGCCCGTGCTGGTCGACACCTTCGGCCGTACCGCGACGGACCTGCGGGTCTCCCTCACCGACCGGTGCAATCTGCGGTGCTCGTACTGCATGCCGCCCGAGGGGCTGGACTGGCTGCCCAAGCCGGAACTGCTCACCGACGACGAGGTCGTCCGGCTGGTCGGGCTCGCCGTGCGCGACCTCGGCGTCACCGAGGTCCGCTACACCGGCGGGGAGCCCCTGCTGCGGCGCGGCCTCGCCGGCATCGTGCGGCGGACGGCCGAGCAGGCGCCGCGTCCCCAGATCTCGCTGACCACCAACGGGATCGGGCTCGACCGGCTGGCCTCACCGCTGGCCGAGGCCGGGCTCGACCGGGTGAACGTCTCCCTCGACACCCTCGACCGCGAGACCTTCCGGCGCCTCGCGCACCGCGACCGGCTCGCCGACGTGCTGGAGGGGCTGGGGGCGGCACGGCGGGCGGGCCTCGCGCCGGTCAAGATCAACACGGTGCTGATGCGCGGGATCAACGACCACGAGGCCGCCCCGCTGCTGCGGTACTGCCTGGAACACGGCTACCGGCTGCGGTTCATCGAGCAGATGCCGCTGGACGCCCAGCACGGCTGGACCCGCGAGAACATGATCACCGCGGACGAGATCCTGGACCGGCTGTCCGCCGAGTTCGACCTCGTGCCCGACACCGGGCACGAGCGCGGCAGCGCCCCCGCCGAGTCGTTCCTGATCGACGGCGGCCCCGAGACGGTCGGCGTGATCGGCTCGGTGACCCGGCCGTTCTGCGGCGCCTGCGACCGGGTGCGGCTCACCGCCGACGGGCAGGTCCGCAACTGCCTGTTCGCCACCGAGGAGTCCAATCTGCGGGACGCGATGCGCGACGGCGCCGCCGACGCCGAGCTGGCCGACCGGTGGCGCAGGGCCGTGCGGACCAAGCGCGCCGGGCACGGCATCGACGACCCGGCGTTCCTCCAGCCCGCCCGTCCCATGTCGGCGATCGGCGGCTGAGCCGCGTGGACGCCGGCACGCCCTTCGACGCCGTGCTGCTCGCGGGCGGGCGCGCCCGGCGGTTCGGCGCCGACAAGCCCGCCGCCTCCGCGGGCGGGCGCCGGCTGATCGAATGGGCCGCGGCGGCCGCGTCCGGAGCGTCCCGGCTGATCGTCGTGGGGCCGCGCCGCGACGTCCTGCCGGGCGCCGTCGTCGTCCGCGAGGACCCGCCCGGCGCCGGGCCGGTGCCCGCGCTGCGCGCCGGGCTCGCCGAGGCCCGCGCGCCGAGGCTGGCGCTCCTGGCCGCCGACCTGCCGTTCCTTCGCCCGTCCCACGTCGCCGCGCTGCTGGAGGCGGCGGGGGAGCGGGACGGCGCCGTGCTGGTGGACCAGGACGGCCGCGAGCAGTGGCTCACGGGCTGCTGGCGCGCGGGCGCGCTGCGGGCGGCGCTGGCCGCCTACGAGGGCGCGTCCCTGCGCGGCCTCCTCGGCCCCCTGGACCCCGTGCCGGTCACCCTGCCGCCGGACGACCGCCCCGCGTGGTACGACTGCGACACCCCCGAACAGCTGGCCGCCGCCGAGCGCCTGCTTTGATCGTGGGAGAGTGGGCACACCACCAGGACCATGCTCGAAGGGGGAACCCATGTCTGTCCTCGAGGACTGGATCAACGCGGCGAGCCTCGAACTGGGCCTGGAGCGCGGGGACGTCGACCAGGGCCTGGTACTGGACCTCGCCCGCGACGTCGCCCACAACGTCGCGCGGCCCGGCGCGCCGCTCACGGCCTACCTGCTCGGCCTCGCGGTCGGCCGCGGCGTGCCCGCGCGGGACGCCGCCGCACGGCTGACCGAGATGGCCGAGGGCTGGCGGGCCGAGGTGCCCGAGCAGGCCGGCGAGCCCGTCCTCGACGACGTCTAACCGCCCCCGCCGGCCTCGTCGTGCTCGGTGACCGGCACCACGTCCTTCAGGAAGTCGCGGCGGGACAGGAACGCCGACAGGCTCTCGCGGTGCTCGTCGCAGGCGAGCCAGACCTTCCGCCGGTCCGGCGTGTGGATCTTCGGGTTGTTCCACCGCAGCGCCCACACGGCGTCGGCGCGGCAGCCCTTGGCAGAACACCGCAGTTCCTCGGGGCCGGTCCCCGGGTCGGAGTCGGTCATGGTGGGACCCTATTGCAGTGTCCTCCTCCTTCGGGCCCGGAGGCCCGCCAACGTCGGGCACTGCGGGCGAGGTCGTCGCGGGGTGGGTCGGGCTGCGTTTCGGTGTGGGGGTCTTCGGATAGGACCCCGCCGTGCGTAAAGAGGGCGCGGACGCCCTGAGCCCGGCGGAACAGCGGCGGCGCTGGCAGGCGCTCTCGGTCTGTCTCGTCGCGGCTTTCATGACGCTGCTGGACGTCAGCATCGTCAACGTGGCGCTGCCGTCGATCCGGGCGGGCCTGCACGCGTCCGAAGCACAGTTGCAGTGGATCTTGTCGGGGTACGCGCTGACATTCGGGCTCGTCCTGGTCCCCGCCGGGCGGCTCGGCGACGCCCGCAGCCGCCGGGCGGTGTTCATGTCCGGGCTCGCCCTGTTCACGGCGGCGAGCGCGGGGGCGGGCATCGCCCCGACGATCCTGTTCCTCGTCCTCGCCCGGCTCGTGCAGGGCGTCGCGGGCGGCATCCTCAACCCGCAGGTCGCCGGGCTCATCCAGCAGTTGTTCCGGGGCGCCGAGCGGGGGCGGGCGTTCGGGGCGCTCGGCGCCGTCATCGGGATCGCCACCGCCGTCGGCCCGCTGCTCGGCGGCGGACTGATCGCGATCGCCGGCCCGGCGGAGGGCTGGCGGTGGGTGTTCTACGTCAACATCCCGGTCGGGATCGCGGCGCTGTTCCTGGCGTGGCGGCTGCTGCCCGCCCCGATCTACGGGCAGCGGCAAGGGCTGGACCCGCTCGGGGTGCTGCTGCTGGGTGCGGGCGTGCTGTGCCTGCTGCTGCCGCTCGTCCAGGAGCAGCAGTGGCACGGCGACCTGAAGTGGCTGCTGGTCCTTGCGGGCACCGTGCTGCTGGCGGCCTTCGCGGCCTGGGAGCGGCGGGCGCGGACGCCGATGGTCGTCCTCGCGCTGTTCCGGCTCCGCTCCTACACGCTGGGCTCGGCGATCGCGCTGCTGTACTTCGCCGGGTTCACCGCGGTCTTCTTCATCTTCACCCTCTACCTCCAGAACGGCCTCGGCTACAGCGCGTTCGGCGCGGGCCTCGCCATCACTCCGTTCGCGGTCGGGTCCGGTGTCGCGTCCGCGCTCGGCGGCCGGATCGTCTCCCGCTACGGCCGCCCCCTCGTCGCCGTCGGACTGTGCCTGGTGCTGGCCGGGCTCGGCGCGGCGTGGCTCGCCGTGGAGCTGAAGCCCGGCGGCGGCGTGGCCTGGGCGACCGCGGCGCCGCTGCTGCTGGCCGGGATCGGCAGCGGCCTGGTGATCTCGCCGAACCAGACGATCACGCTGTCGGAGGTGGACTACACCGAGGGCGGCAGCGCGGCGGGCGTCCTGCAGACCGGCCAGCGGGTCGGCACCGCGATGGGCGTCGCCGCCGTCGGGGCGGTGTTCTTCGCCACGATCGCCGGGACGGGCGGGGACTGGGCGGCCGCCTTCCGGCACGGGCTGATCGTCGTGCTGGCG
This sequence comes from Actinomadura sp. NPDC023710, assembly GCF_040639875.1. Classification (NCBI taxonomy): domain Bacteria; kingdom Bacillati; phylum Actinomycetota; class Actinomycetes; order Streptosporangiales; family Thermomonosporaceae; genus Actinomadura; species Actinomadura sp. NPDC023710. Next base: position 143,206 of record NZ_JBFAGB010000008.1, on the reverse strand, counting down.
TTCGTGCTGGCGGCGCTGGTGGCGGCCGTCGCCGACCTGCTCGCCGGCCGCCCGGTGTCAGCGCCGCCGGGACAGGGCGCGCAGGCCCAGTCCGAGGGCGGCCGCGGAGCCGAGGGCGGCCGCGGCTAGCACCCGGTTCTGCCGCCTGATCCGCGCCGGGATCCGCGCGTACGGGATCGTCGAGAACGACACCAGCTCGTACCGGGAGACATAGCGTCCGGCCAGGAGGCGCTCCAGCGCGTGCGTCGCCGTCTGCTTCGCCCGGTAGACCGGAGAGGACACGCGGTCGCGCATCTCGACGAAGTTGTCCAGCGCCATCTCGGCGATCGCGTCGGTGTTGGCCTTGCGCCGCTCCTGGTAGAGCGACAGCGCGCGGGCCCAGTCGCCGCTGGTCTCGGTCAGGCACCGGTCGATCTCGATGCAGTCCTCGAACGCGCAGTTCGCGCCCTGCCCGAAGAACGGCACGATGGCGTGCGCGGCGTCGCCCAGCAGCGCCACCAGGGCGCCCTTGCCGTACCGCGTCCACGGCCAGCACCGGACGGTCACCAGCGACCCGACCGGGTTGCGCTCGAAGTCGCCCGTGAGGTCCGGCATCAGGCCCGCCACGTCGGGATAGTGCCGCTCGAAGTAGGCGGTGACCTTGCCGGGGGTGTCGAGGGCGGCGAAGTCCTCCTTCGGCCAGAACAGCGTGCAGGTGAACGAGCGGTCCAGGTTCGGCAGCGCGATCATCATCGAGGTGCCGCGCGGCCAGATGTGCAGGGCGTCCGGGTCGAGGGCGAACCCGCCGTCCTTCGGCGGGACGGTCAGCTCCTTGTAGCCGTGCTCCAGGAAGTCGGCGTCCTCGTCCAGGCGCAGCGACCGGCGGACCGCGCTGTAGGCGCCGTCCCCGGCCAGGACGACGTCGGCGGGCTCGGGGTCCGCGCCCTCCAGCAGGAGCGCGCCGGCCTCGACGTCCACGCCGGTGACGCGCTCGGAGAACCGCAGCGTGACCCCCGGCGTGCTCTCGGCGGTGTCCAGCAGCGACCGGTTCAGCTCGGCGCGGCTGATGGAGTTGATGGCGCGCCCGCCGTCGGCGCTGTAGGGCTGGAAGTTCTGCGCGCCCGGCAGGGGATGCACCATCCGCCCGTGCATGGGCAGCGCCTGCTTGAGCGACTGGTCGCGCAGGCCGACCTGCTCCAGCGCGGCCAGGCCCCGGGCCGAGACGGCCAGGTTGATCGAGCGTCCCCGCTCGGCGCCCGCGACGCGCGGGTCGGGGCGCCGCTCGTACACCGTCACGGGGATGCCGCGGCGGCCGAGCAGCACCGCGAGCAGGCAGCCCGCCAGGCCCGCGCCGACGATCGCGACCCGCTCGCCGCCCTCAGCCGCCATGGACGGGGGTCTCCTCGGTCTGGGAGCGGACCTCCCACAGGTCGGGGAAGGCGGGGGCGAACAGGGTGCTGCGCAGGTAGTCGGCGCCCGCCGACCCGCCCGTGCCGATCTTCGCGCCGATCGTCCGCTCGACCATCTTCAGGTGCCGGTAACGCCACTCCTGGATGCCCTCGTCCACGTCGACCAGCCCCTCGCAGACCTCGGCGGCCGGCCCGGACTCGTCCGCGTAGACGGCGAGCAGGACCTTCTGCACTCCGGGATCGGGCTCCCACGGCCGGGAGAAGTCCCGCTCCAGGGCCGCGCGCGGGACGGGATGACCGCGGCCCGCGAGGTAGCGCAGCAGCGAGTCGAACACCGACGGGCGGGACACGGCCGCCTGGAGCCGCTCGTCGCCGCGCAGGTCGGACGCGGGGAAGGAGCGCCGCCCGAGGACGGCCTCGATCTCGCGGAACTGCTCGCTCTGGAAGCCGCTGGAGTTGCCGAGCGCGTCGCGGAACGCGGCGAACTGCCGGGGCGTCATCGTCTCCAGCACGTCCAGCTGCCCGACGACGGTCTTGAGGATCTTGGCGATGCGGCGGGCGGTGTGCAGCGACCCGGCGCTGTTGCCCTCCTCCAGCCGGAGCTGCAGCAGCGCCGCCTCGTGCAGGATCTGCTTGAACCACAGCTCGTAGACCTGATGGATGATCACGAAGAGCAGCTCGTCGTGCGCGCGGGTCTTCGGCTCCTGGCACGACAGCAGATCGTCGAGCCTCAGATAGCCGCCGTACGTCATCGTCGGCGAATCCGCCATCACGCCTCCTTGCGACACAACGGATGTGATCCGCAGCATAAGGGATGGATGAGCAGGTCCAGGCGGTGGGTGGCCGTGCGGCGGCCAAACCCCCCTACGATCAGAACTCGATTCGGTATCGAGCCGGGAGGCGCCGGATGGGCGAGATCGTCAGGGAGTTCGTGGGGCTGCCGTCGCCCTTGGCCGGCCGGGCGGGCGCGGGCGGCCACCCGTGCCAGGGGATCTACCACCGCCCGGCCGGGGCGGCCCCGAAGACCGCGTTCATCGCGACCCACTACAACGTCGACTTCTCCGAGCACTACCTCGCCGAGCACCTCGCGGCCCGCGGCCACGGCTTCCTCGGCTGGAACACCCGCTTCCGCGGCAACGAGGCGTACTTCCTGCTCGACCACGCCCTCGCCGAGATCGGCGAGGGCGTCCGCTGGCTCCGCGAACGGGCGGGCGCCGAGCGGGTCGTCCTGCTCGGCAACTCCGGCGGCGGCTCGCTGATGGCCGCCTACCAGTCCCAGGCCGTGGACCCCAACGTCACGCCCGTCGCCGGGATGCGTCCCGTGGCCGCCATCGAGGACCTGCCCGCCGGTGACCTGTTCGTCGCGCTCGCCGCCCACTCCGGCCGCCCGGAGGTCCTCACCGCCTGGATGGACCCCTCGGTCACCGACGAGACCGACCCGCTGTCGGCCGACCCGTCCCTCGACCCCTTCGACCCCGGCAACGGCCCCCCGTACGGCGCGGAGTTCCAGGCCCGCTACCGCGCCGCCCAGCGCGCCCGCAACGAGCGCATCACCGACCGGGTCCTCGCCCGCCTGGACGCCCTGAAGGGCACCCGCGCCCGCGACGCGCTGTTCACCGTGCACCGCACCTGGGCCGACCTGCGGATGATCGACCCCGCCATCGAGCCGTCCGACCGCGAGCCCAACCGCTGCTACCTCGGCGATCCCGCCAAGGCCAACTACGGCGTGTTCGGCATCGGCTCGCTGTGCACGCTGCGCTCCTGGCTGTCGATGTGGAGCCTGCGCACCTCGCAGTGCACCGCCGCCCCGCACCTGGCGCGCATCACGGTCCCGTCCCTGGTGGTGCACGCCACGGCGGACGAGTGCGTCTACGACGGCGACGCCCGCGCGATCTTCGGTGCCCTCGCCGCGTCCGACAGGACGCTCCACCGCATCAGGGACACCCACTACCTGCCGGACTCCCGGCCCGAGGCCGCCGACCTGGTCGACGCCTGGGTCCGCGCCCGCTGAGTCACCACAGCCGCAGCGACCGCGTGAGGATCCCGGCCACGGCCTCCTCGTCCACCGGACGAGGCGAGATCGCCAGCAGCCGCCGCTGCCTCATCGCGCCCTCCACCAGCGCGGGGACGTCGCCCTCCCCGTACCCGACGCCGCCGATCCCGTCCGGGATGCCGATGTCGCGCATCAGCCGCAGCACCGCCAGCGGCAGGTGCTCGGCCGGGTCGTCCGGCCGCTCCATCCGCGGGTCCAGCAGTTCCGCGGCCCGGACGTGCCGCTCGGGGCGCGCCTCGAAGGTGAACCGGAACGCCTCGGGCGCGGTCAGCGACACCGACATGCCGTGCGGGACCAGCGCCTCCCCGTCCGGGTAGCCGTCCGGCCGGAAGTCCCTGACCTGCCCGGCGATGGGGTAGGCGTTGGCGTGCGGGATGTGCACCCCGGAGTTGCCGAACCCGAGCCCCGCGAACGTCGCCGCCAGCGCCATGTCGGTGCGCGCCTCCCGGTCCTCCCCGTCCGCGACGGCCCGGCGGAACGACCGCGACAGCAGGCTCAGCGACTTCTCCGCCCACATGTCCGACACCGGATTGGCCCCGCAGTACGGCACCCGATCCTCGGGCCTCTTGCGCTCGTACCGGTCGTACGGGCGCGCGGTGTAGCTCTCCAGGGCGTGGCACAGGATGTCCATCCCCGCCGAAGCGGTCACGCCGGGCGGCTGCGACATCGTCAGCTCCGGGTCCACCACGGCCAGCGCCGGCCGCAGCCGCGGGTGGCTGATGCCGGTCTTGACCCGCAGGTCCAGGACGTCCAGGACGCAGACCGTGGTGCTCTCCGCGCCCGTGCCCGTCGTGGTGGGGACGGCCACCAGCGGCAGCAGCGGCCGCTCCGGCGCCCGCCCCGCCCCCACCGGCGGATTCAGGTACTCCGCGAGATCGCCCTCGTTGGTCGTGAGGAGGTTGACCGCCTTCGCGGTGTCGATGCTCGACCCGCCCCCGACCGCCACGTACGCGTCGTAGGGTCCGGTCTCCCGGGCGTGCTCGACCGCCTCGCGCATGCTCGCGTCCGTCGGTTCGACGCGCACGCCGTCGAACACCGCGGCCTCGATCCCGTACGCCTTCATCGCGTCCGCGATCCGCCGCGGCCCGCCCGTCGCCGCGATCCCGGCATCGGTGACGACCAGCACCCGCCGCGCCCCGAACTGCGCCAGATCGAACCCGATCTCGTCGGCCGCCCCGCTCCCGAACTTCAGCTGCGGCGCCCCGTACGTGAAGACCGTCTCGCTCGTCATCCCCCCAAGGTGTCACACCTTCACGCCCGTGCCGGAGACGCCGGTGCTTCGGGATCAGCGCCTTTGTGGGGCGCACCCCACGCCCCCCGGCAAGGCCGGACTGACCGGCGTCAGTCGAGATCGCCGGTGGCGAGGCGGACGCGGCGGAGGGCGGTGGTGATGTCGGCGGCCTCGGCGGCCGGGAGGCCGGCGATGCCGAAGCCGGACTCGTTGAGGGCGAGCGTGGCCTCTTCGGCGAGGTCGCGGCCCGCGGGGGTGAGGGTGGCGAGGACCACGCGGCGGTCGTCGGGGGAGGGGCGGCGGCCGACCAGGCCCCGCTGCTCCAGGCGGCCGATCACGTTGGTCACGGACGCGGGGTGCACCATGAGGCGGGCGCCCATCTTGCCCATGGGAAGGGTCCCGGTGCGGGCGAAGGCGAGCAGGCGCAGGGCCTCGTAGGCGGCGAACGTCAGCCCGTAGGGCTTGAGGACGGCCTCGATCCGGCTCAGCAGGATTTGCTGGGCCCGCATCACCGAGGTGACGGCCGCCATGCGGTCGGCGTGCTCGGGCCAGCGGCCGCTCCACTGGCGGTGGGCCTCGGCGATGGGATCGGGCATGTCGGGCACCGGCCCACCGTATGCGGTCTTGACTGCGTCGCGCACGGAAACTATTTTAACTTCCAAATATTGGATGTCCAAGGTCTGGGGTGGGGACGGTGACGGGGGAACTGCACGCGCCGGTGCACCCGGTGCGCTTCGTGACGGCCGCGGCGCTGTTCGACGGCCATGACGCGGCCATCAACATCATGCGGCGCATCCTGCAGTCCCAGGGCGCCGAGGTCGTGCACCTCGGGCACGACCGCTCGGTCCGCGAGGTCGTCGACGCCGTCCTGGAGGAGGACGCGCAGGGCGTGGCGATCAGCTCCTACCAGGGCGGCCACGTCGAGTACTTCGAGTACCTGTCGCGCAGCCTGAAGGAGGCCGGCGCCGAGCACGTGAAGGTGTTCGGCGGTGGCGGCGGCGTCATCGTGCACGAGGAGATCGCGCGGCTGTCCGGTGCGGGCGTGCGGATCTTCTCCCCGGAGGACGGGCAGCGGCTCGGCCTGCCCGGCATGATCAACGAACTGGTCCGCGAGTGCGACGTCGACCTGGCCGCCGAGCCCGTGCCGGCCGGCGCCGTGGTGGCGGGGGAGCGGCGCGCCCTCGCCCGGACCATCACCTGCCTCCAGGCCGGGAGCCTGCCCGAGGACGCCCGCGCGCGGCTCGCCGAGGCGGCGGCCGGGCGGCGGGTCCCCGTGCTGGGGATCACCGGGACGGGCGGGTCCGGGAAGTCGTCCCTCACCGACGAGCTGGTGCGGCGGCTGCGCGTCGACCAGGGCGACCGGCTGCGCGTCGCGGTGCTCGCCGTGGACCCGACGCGCCGGCGCGGCGGCGGCGCGCTGCTCGGCGACCGGATCAGGATGAACTCCCTGGACGGCGACCGCGTGTTCTTCCGCTCGCTGGCCACCCGGGGCGCCCGGGAGCTGCCGGAGAACGTCGAGGACATCGTCCTCGCCTGCAAGGCCGCCGGCTACGACCTGGTGATCCTGGAGACGCCCGGCATCGGGCAGGGCGACGCCGCGATCGTTCCGCTGGTGGACGTGTCGCTGTACGTGATGACGCCGGAGTTCGGCGCCGCGTCCCAGCTCGAGAAGATCGACATGCTCGACTTCGCGGACGTGGTCGCGATCAACAAGTTCGAGCGGCGCGGCGCGGCCGACGCGCTGCGGGACGTGGGCCGCCAGCTCGTGCGCAACCGGGAGGCGTTCGGGCTGCGGCCCGAGGACATGCCGGTGTTCGGCACGAGTGCCGCCACGTTCAACGACGACGGCGTCACCGCGCTCTACCGGCACCTCGGCGGGCTGCTGGGCGAGCACGGCCTGCGCCTGGAGGACGGCGCCCTGCCCGAGGTCGCGACCAAGGTGTCGACCGGCGCCGCGACCGTCATCCCGCCGAACCGCGTGCGGTACCTGTCCGACATCGCCGAGACCGTGCGGGGCTACCACGCCGACACGGTGGGGCAGATGGAGGCGGTGCGGCGCGTCCAGCGGCTGGACGAGGTGCGCGCCGAGCTGACGGACGCCTCCGAGGTCGAGGGCCTGCTGGAGAAGGCGCGCCGGGACGTGGAGCCCGGGAACGCCGAACTGGTCCGGGGCTGGCCCGCCGTCGTGGAGGCCTACTCCGGCGACGAGCAGGTCGTGAAGATCCGCGACAGGGAGCTGCGCACCAGGCTCACGCGCGAGTCCCTGTCGGGCAGCCGGATCCCCCGCGTCGCGCTGCCGCGCTACACCGACCACGGCGAACTGCTGCGGTTCCTGCGCAACGAGAACCTGCCCGGCCGGTTCCCGTTCACCGGCGGGGTGTTCCCGTTCAAGCGCGACAACGAGGACCCCGCCCGCATGTTCGCGGGGGAGGGCGACCCCTTCCGCACCAACCGCCGCTTCAAGCTGCTGTCGGAGGGCCAGCCCGCGACCCGCCTGTCCACCGCGTTCGACTCGGTCACCCTCTACGGGCGCGACCCCGACGAGCGTCCCGACGTGTACGGCAAGGTCGGCACGTCCGGGGTCTCGATCGCCACGCTGGACGACATGAAGGCGCTCTACGACGGGTTCGACCTGTCGTCCCCGACCACCTCGGTGTCGATGACCATCAACGGTCCCGCGCCCACGATCCTGGCGTTCTTCCTCAACACGGCCGTCGACCAGGGAATGGACGCCTTCCACGAGGAGAACGGCCGCGAGCCGTCCGAGGAGGAGGCCGCGCAGATTCGCGCGCGCGTGCTGGCGACCGTGCGCGGCACCGTGCAGGCCGACATCCTCAAGGAGGACCAGGGGCAGAACACCTGCATCTTCTCCACCGAGTTCTCGCTGCGGATGATGGGCGACATCCAGGAGTGGTTCATCGCCAACAAGGTCCGCAACTTCTACTCGGTGTCCATCTCCGGCTACCACATCGCCGAGGCCGGGGCGAACCCCATCAGCCAGCTCGCGTTCACCCTCGCCAACGGCTTCACCTACGTCGAGTCCTACCTGGCGCGGGGCATGGACATCGACGACTTCGCGCCCAACCTGTCGTTCTTCTTCTCCAACGGCATGGACCCCGAGTACAACGTGCTCGGACGGGTGGCCCGCCGCATCTGGGCCGTGGCCATGCGCGACCGGTACGGCGCGAACGAGCGCAGCCAGAAGCTCAAGTACCACGTGCAGACGTCCGGGCGCTCCCTGCACGCGCAGGAGATGCACTTCAACGACATCCGCACGACGCTGCAGGCGCTCATCGCCATCTACGACAACTGCAACAGCCTGCACACCAACGCCTACGACGAGGCGGTCACCACGCCGACGGCCGAGTCGGTGCGGCGGGCCCTGGCGATCCAGCTCATCATCAACCGCGAGTGGGGCCTGGCGATGAACGAGAACCCGCTGCAGGGGTCGTTCGTCATCGACGAGCTGACCGACCTGGTCGAGGAGGCGGTGCTGGCCGAGTTCGACAGCATCAGCGAGCGCGGCGGCGTCCTCGGCGCGATGGAGACCGGCTACCAGCGCGGCCGCATCCAGGACGAGTCGATGCTGTACGAGCAGCGCAAGCACGACGGCTCGCTGCCGATCATCGGCGTCAACACCTTCCGCGGCCCCGAGGCCGGCGACGGGACGCCGAGGACGATCGAGCTCGCCCGCGCCACCGAGGACGAGAAGCGCTCCCAGCTCGACCGCGTCCACGGCTACCAGGAGGCGCACCGGGACGGGGCGCGGGCCGCCCTCGCCGCCCTCAAGGACGCGGCCCGGTCAGGCGAGAACGTGTTCGCGGTGCTGATGGACGCGGCGCGCGTGTGCAGCCTCCAGCAGATCACCGACGCCTTCTTCGAGGTCGGCGGCCAGTACCGCCGCAACGTCTGACGCCCTCGCCGATGGCCGTCCACGACGACGCAGGCGCCCCGGTCCCGGTCCCGGACCGGGTGCGCCGCGTCGTGTCGATCGTCCCGTCCCTGACCGAGACGGTCGCGGCGACCGCGCCGGAACTGCTCGCCGGCGCCACCGACTGGTGCACCCACCCCGAGGGCCTGGACGTGCCGCGCGTGAGGGGCACGAAGAACCCCGATCTGGAGCGGATCATCGGGCTGCGGCCCGACGTAGTCGTCGGCAACACCGAGGAGAACCGGCCCGCCGACGTCGAGGCGCTGCGCGCGGCCGGCGTGCCGGTGTGGATGACGCGGATCCGCACGGTCGAGGAGGCACTGGCGTCGCTGCGGCGCATGCTCACCGAGGCGTGCCGGGCGCCGGTGCCCGGCTGGCTGGAGGAGGCGTCCCGCGTATGGGCGGACGTCGCGCCCGGCGAGGTCCGGGCGGCGGTGATCCCGATCTGGCGGCGGCCGTGGATGGTCGTCGGGCGCGACACCTTCACCGGCGACGTCCTGTCCCGCCTCGGCGTGTCCAACGTCTACGCCGGGCATCCCGAGCGCTATCCGAAGATCCCGCTGGACGAGCTGAACGCGGCCGGCGCGGACCTGGTGGTCCTGCCGGACGAGCCGTACCGCTTCACCGAGGACGACGGCCCGGAGTCCTTCCCCGGGCTCGACGCCGCGCTCGTCAGCGGCCGGCACCTCACCTGGTACGGCCCGTCCCTCGTCGAGGCCCCGGCCGCCCTCGCGGAACGGCTCGCCGCGGCCCGCCCCCGCTAGTCGGGGCGGCGTACGAACATGGCCTCCACACAGCGGGCCATGCGCTCGTCGAGCTCCTCGGCGGGCACGCCGATCTCCCGCGCCAGGTGCTCGCGCAGCAGCGTGTACCCGTAGACGGTGGACGCGATGGCCGCCTGCACGGCCGCCACGTCCCCGACCGGGAGGTCGCCGCGCTCCGCCTCCGCCGCGAGGTCCTCCCTGCCCGCGCCCCGGTTGAGCAGGACCCGGGGCCGGTCGTCGCCGTCCAGCACCAGCAGCGTCGCCAGCCGGACCGGCTCGGGGTTGCGCAGGCTCGTCCAGAACAGCCGCGCCAGCCGTTCGCGCAGCGGCAGCCCGGCCGCGTCCACCGCGTCCTCGGCGTTCGGGCGCGACCGGTGGAACAGCGCCGAGCGCAGCAGCGCCCGCCGCGACCCGAAGTACTGGTAGACCAGCCCGCGGTTGACCCCGGCCTCGTCGGCGACCTGGCGCAGGTTCAGCCCGGCCAGGACGCCGCCGCGCCGCAGCAGCGCGACCGCCGCGGCGCGCAGCGACTCCTCCGTCCCCTCCCGGTCGCGCACCCGGGCCGCCCCGTCACGCGCGGGGACCACCGGCCACATAGATGACCTGTCCGGAGACGAAGGAGGCGTCGTCGCCGACCAGGAACGCGACGGTCCCGGCGATGTCCTCGGGGACGCCGACGCGCCGGACCGGGATCTCCCTGGCGGCGGCGGCCTTGAAGTCCTCGAAGTCGACGCCGACGCGGGCGGCGGTCGCGGCGGTCATCTCGGTGGCGATGAACCCGGGCGCGATCGCGTTGGCCGTCACCCCGAACCTGCCCAGCTCGATCGCCAGCGTCTTGGTGAACCCCTGGAGGCCCGCCTTGGCCGCCGAGTAGTTGACCTGGCCGCGGTTGCCGAGGGCCGACACCGACGACAGGTTCACGATCCGGCCCCATCCGGCCTTCGTCATGTGCGCCTGCGCGGCGCGGGTCATCACGAACGAGCCGCGCAGGTGCACCGACAGGACCGCGTCCCAGTCGTCGTCGGACATCTTGAACAACAGGTTGTCGCGGGTGATGCCGGCGTTGTTCACGAGGACGAGGGGCGGTCCGAGCTCCGCGGCGACGCGCGCGACGGCGGCGTCGGCCCGCGCCGTGTCGGCGACGTCCACGCCGACGGCGAGCGCGGTGCCGCCGTCCTTGGTGATCGTCTCGACCGTGCCGGCGCAGGCGGCCTCGTCGAGGTCGCAGACCGCGACGGCGAAGCCCTCCCTGGCGAGGCGGACGGCGGTGGCGGCGCCGATGCCGCGCGCGGCGCCGGTGACGATGGCCACCCGGGTGTCGGTCATGTGCGCAGCCCTTCCGTCAGACCTGGATGTCCTTGGCGATGATGGTCTTGAGCACCTCGCTGGTGCCTCCGTAGATCCGGGCGACCCGGGCGTCGGCGTACAGGCGCGCGATCGGGTACTCCAGGATGTAGCCGTAGCCGCCGTGCAGCTGGAGGCACTTGTCGACGACGCGGGCCTGCACCTCGGTGCAGAACAGCTTGCAGACGGCGGCGTCGGCGGGAGTGAGCTCGCCCGCGTCCAGGGCCTCGATGCAGCGGTCGACGAGCGAGCGGGCGGCCTCGACCTCGGTGGCGCACTCGGCCAGCACGAACTTGGTGTTCTGGAACGACGACACGGTCTTGCCGAAGACGGTGCGCTCCTGGACGTATTTGCGGGCGAACTCCACGGCGGCGGCCGCCGACGCGTAGGAGCTGGTCGCGATGCCGAGGCGCTCTTCGGCGAGGTTGTGCGTCAGGTACTCGAACCCGCGTCCCTCCTCGCCGAGCAGGTCCTCCACGGGCACCCGGACGTCGGTGAACGACAGCTCGGCGGTGTCGGAGCTGCGCAGCCCGATCTTCTCCAGCTTGCGGCCGACCGCGTAGCCCTCGCTGCGGGTGTCCACGGCGAGGATCGACAGGCCCGCCCGGCGGTTCTCCGGCGTGGCCGGGGAGGTCCGCGCGACCACGAGCACCCGGTCGGCGAGGACGCCGCCGGTGATGAACGTCTTGGCGCCGTTCAGGACGTAGTGGTCGCCGTCCCGCTTCGCCGTGGTCTGCATGCCCGCGAGGTCGGAGCCGGTTCCGGGCTCGGTCATCGCGATCGCCGTCATCATCTCGCCGGACACGAACGGCGGCAGCCAGCGCTTCTTCTGCTCCTGCGACCCGTACTTCAGCAGGTAGGGCAGGACGAGGTTGACGTGCACGCCGTAGCCGCCGAAGCTCACCCCGGCGCGGGCGCACTCCTCGGAGATCACGGCCTGGTACTTGAAGCTCGTCTCGCCCGCGCCGCCGTACTCCTCGGGCACCTGGATGCCGAACACGCCCAGCTCGCCGAGCTTGGCGTAGAAGTCCCGCGGCGGGTGGCCGGCGTTCTCCCACTCCTCGTAGACCGGGGCCACCTCGGCCTCGATGAACGCCCGGATCGTGTCCCGGAAGGCCTCGTGGTCCTCGTTGAAAACGGTGCGGCGCACGCCGTGCCCCTCTCGCCAGCGTTATTAACAGAACGCTAAGTTAACTCGAAGGTAGTTCTAGAATCAAATACGAGAGGGGCGGCCGGGCGGGGGCGGCCCGCCGGCGGTTCAGCAGTCGGGCTCGCAGACCCGGCGCGAGACGGCCCTGAGGAAGATCGCCTGGATCTGCCCGGGCGTCTCGGCCACATAGGCGTCCCCGTGCGTGACCTGCGCGATACGCCGCAGCTCGTTGACGTCCACGTCCGATCCGTAGCCCAGCATGTTGACCTGGACGGGGCGCTCCGGGTCGTACTCGCGCCGCATGTGGTCGAGGGTCTCCTCCAGGGACGGGCCGCGCGGGTCCTCGTTCCTCCCGTCCGTCCACAGCAGGACGGAGTTCACGTACTCGGGCTTGTAGGTCCGCTTCATGTAGTCGAACGCGGCCATCACCGTGTCGTACAGGCCGGTGTCGCCGTGCTCCTTCACCCGGATCCGCGCGAACGCGCTCAGCACGAGCTGCCGCCGGGTCGCCGAGCCCAGCCGCTCGTTGAGCGGTCCCACGCTGACCAGCTCCCGCCAGTCCCGGCCGCCCTGCAGGTCCGTGGAGAAGATCCACTGGCCGAGCTCGCTGTCGTCCGGCAGCAGCGCGAGCCCGCCCTGGGCGGTGCGCACCGTCGACTGCAGCCGCGTCACGCCGGGCGCGACCCCCTCGTCCATGGACCCCGACACGTCGATGATGCTCAGCATCCGGATGCTCAGCGACAGCTGGGCCCACGACTGCATGGTGCGCCGCACGTCCGCCGCCGGCGTCTCGGGGAGCGCCCGCGGGGGTCGCGGGTCCAGGCCGGTCCGCGGGGAGAACGACGCGGGCGCCGCTCCGCCGGGTGCCCGGAAGCCCAGCCGCCGCAGGTCGTCCCGGGTCGCCCTGTCCGCGAGGGCCGTCTCCAGCATCCGCGCGGCGCTCGCCTTGGCCCGGTCCTCCGCCAGGACGGCGACCGGATAGTCGAGGTAGACCGTCCCCTCCTCCGGGTACACCGCGACGGCCGGCTCGGCCGGACGCCGCGCGTTGTAGGCGAACACCGCCTGCTCGGGCGCCATCGCGACCGGGTAGCGGTCGGCCTCGCCCTGGTCGGGCGAGGCGGACGTCGCGAACGCCGTGAACGCGGCGGCCACGGAGACGGCGACGCCCTCCCGGATCGTGCGGACCACCCCGGTGAACGACGCCTCCCCGCCGGGGGCGCCGCCCAGCACCGCACCGGCCAGGATCAGCGAGCCCATGCCGGTCGCGCTGCGGGCCGGGTCGGGGACCTGGAGCCGGAACAGCCGCGGAGGGATGACCCCGGTGACGGGCCCGGCGGCCGGATCCCGCTCGGCGCCCGAGGCCGTCCCGGCCGCGGCGAGCAGGTCCCTCCAGGCCGGCCGCTCCGGGGCGCCGAGGTTGCGCAGCTGCGTCGCCAGGCCGCGCGGCGCGGCCAGGACGATCGGGGACGAGGCGATCCCGGCGGGCCGTCCCGGAGCGCCGGCGGCCGGGGCCCGCCCGGAACCGCCGACGAGCTTGGTCCACAGCGAGGAGTCGGGGATCCAGACGTCCGGCCTGCGGGCGACGCCGGCCACGCCCTTGCCGGACAGCAGCGTCGCCACCGCGGCGGGGTCGGCGGCGCGCACCCGCGCGCGGGCGCACCGCCCGTCCACCCGGTGCCCCGCGTCGTTGAAGCGCCCCGCCGACCGCGCGACCGCGGGCGCGACGTCCGGCGCCGCGGCCACGTCGAGCGTCAGCGCGGCGCCGCCGGAGCAGCCGTCGCCCGGCGAGGCGATCGCGTACGCGCCGAACCCGGTGAGCAGCACCAGGCCGATCGCGCCCGCCAGCGGTCCGAGCAGGATGCCGCCGACCCGCCGCGGCGGGCGGCCCCTGCCGAGAGCCCACGGCCCTCGCGGCTGCCTGGCGGCGGCGTGCGCCGGGCCCGGGGGGCGCGGCGTGCGGTCGGGTCTCCTGAAGGCGTCGAAGGGCTCGCCCTCATGCCCGCCCGCCGCGCCGCGGGGCGGCGGCCCGGCCGGGTGCGAGGCCCCGAGAAAGGTGTAGGGGGACTCGGGGCCGCCCGGTTCCGGCTGGTTCCGAGGCGCCCACTCGGGCACGTCGTCGAATGCGCTCATGGCCGATCTCCGTTTCCCGGGCGGGGCTGCGGGCCGCGTCGCGCCGTGGGTGGCCGGCCCGCCCCTGAGACACATGGTCGATATGTCTCAGGTGAGGCAGCTGTGATGTTCGTCTCATCGGCCGCCTCCGTCAAGGGGGCGGGAGGCCCGGGATGGGGACGCGCGGTCAGGACGGCGGGCCGGGCGCCTCGGCGCGCGGCGCGGGGCGTTCCACGCGGTGGCGGTCGTCCGGCCGGAATCCGGGTCCACGGGACCTCCCCTGGGACGCGGGGACGGTGGTGCCGCTCAGCAGTACGCAGCGGGTGCGGGGAAGGATCGGTCCGCGACCGGGCCGTCCCGGCGGAGGGTGCCTGCGCGGGAACGCCCCGCCCCGCGCCGAACTGGGCGCGCGGGGGGCGGCGGGGCCGGGTTTCGGGTCATGGCCGGACCAGGACAGCGGGGAGGGCTTGCGTTCTCGCGGGGATGTGCGTCGGCCGGGGCGGCCGGTCAAGCGAAGGTGCGGGGAGGGTCATCCGCGACGCCGCGAAGTTTCAGTGGAAACCCTGGAAAGTGAAAAGCGGCGCCGGGTGGATACGGGGGCAATCCACCCGGCGCCGCATCATCGGTGTTCCGACGGGGGCCCGGAACACCGGCACGGGCGCCCCGACGGGGGACCAGAGCGCCGGTACAAATCGTACACCGAAACCCCCCGCGGTTAGTCAAGAGAATGTCACGACCGGATTTCCGGTCGCTGTCCGGAAACCGGCTTCTGTTCCCCGCGAAGACGGTCGTCGTAGGCCGCCGGGGCGGTCGGCTCGCGCCCTCCGTTGGCGAAGATCACGGCGACGTAGGGGAGCACGGCGGCGCCGACCACCATGAGCAGCGCGAGCCACCACGGCGCACCCGCGACGGCGGCCACCACCGCCCCCACGAAGCAGATCGTGCGGACGCCCATGGACATCAGGTACCGGCGCTGGCGGTGGCCGATGTCCTCCGACATGGGGCGGGGAGCGTCGGTGACCGTGTAGACCGCCGGCTCGCGGTGGTGGCGGGGATTGACCTTCACCATTCCACGGTAAGCCCATGGAGTCCGACCTGCACCGGCAGTACGGGGCAAAACATCTGGAGGAATCGATGACCGATCGCACGTACCGCGTGACCGAGATCGTGGGGACCTCGCCGGAGTCCGTCGATGCCGCGATACGCAACGGCGTCCGGCGCGCCTCGCAGACCCTGCGGCACCTGGACTGGTTCGAGGTGACCGAGGTCCGCGGCCACATCGAGGACGGTGAGGTGGGCCACTTCCAGGTCACCATGAAGGTCGGCTTCCGCCTGGAGGACGGCTGACGCGCGCGCCGGGCCCGGCGCCGGGTGCCGCCCGGTGTCCGGACCGCCGCGGCCGGGGGCGCCGGCGCGTACTCCCGACGTCCCCGGCCGCGACGGTTCAGGTGGCCTGGCTCACCGTCGACATGTGGAAGTCGGGGACCCGGATCGCCGGCATGGCGGCGCGGGTGAAGTAGTCCGACCACTCGCGCGGCAGCGTCGGCCCGGTCTCGCCGACCTCGGCGATCCGCGACAGCAGGTCGACGGGGCTCTCGTTGAACCGGAAGTTGTTCACGGCCCCGACGACCTCGCCGTCCTCGACGAGGTAGACGCCGTCGCGGGTGAGGCCGGTCAGCAGCAGGCTCTGCGGGTCGACCTCCCGGATGTACCAGAGGCAGGTCAGCAGCAGCCCGCGCTCGGTACGGGCGACCATCTCCTCCAGGGACGCGCCGCCGTCCGGCCCCCTCATCGCCAGGTTGTCGACGGCGGGGGTGAGCGGCAGCCCGGTGCGCTCGGCGGAGTGCCGGGTCTGGGTGAGGGACGCGAGGGTCCCCTCGCGGATCCAGTCGGTGGCGCCGAGCGCGAGCCCGTTGTCGAACACCGAGGACTCGCGGCTGGAGGCGTGCGCGATGACGAACGGGGCGCACTGCATGCCCGGGGCGGCCGGGTCGCTGGACAGGGTGACCGGCAGGTCCGCGAGCCGCTCCCCGACGCGGGTGCCGCCGCCGGGGGCGCTGAACACCGTCCGGCCGTCCTGCGCGTCCTGGGCGCCCGCCGACCAGTACAGGTAGATCATCAGGTCGGCGACGGCGGACGGCGGCAGGATCGTCTCGTACCGCCCGGCCGGCAGGTCCACGCGCCGCTCGCCCCACTCCAGCCGCCGGGTGAGGTCGCCGGTGAGGGCGGGGACGTCGACGTCGGTGAAGTCGCGGGTGCCGACGCCCGCCCACGCCGAGCCGCCCGCGCCCTTGGCGTTCAGCTCCAGCAGCCCCGTGGGCTGGTCGTGGCGCAGCCGCAGCCCCGCCGAGGAGCCGAGGAACGTCGAGGTGAGGACGTGGTTGGCGAACCCGTACAGACGCCGGTCGCCGGCCTGCGCGGCGGCGAACGCCTCGCCC
Organism: Actinomadura sp. NPDC023710; assembly: GCF_040639875.1. NCBI lineage: Bacteria > Bacillati > Actinomycetota > Actinomycetes > Streptosporangiales > Thermomonosporaceae > Actinomadura > Actinomadura sp. NPDC023710. Next base: position 126,798 of record NZ_JBFAGB010000008.1, on the reverse strand, counting down.
AGCGCGGGAGCGAAGCCCTCGAACACCCCGATCCCGGTCTCGGCGGGCTCGTCGTCCCATCCGGCGGCGCCGCCGGGCGGCCCCTCGGCGACCAGCGGCCGGGCGTCCTCGGCGGCCTCGTTGCCGGCGGCGTCGGCCTCCGCGGCGCGCACCAGCTCCTCGATGCCGTCGGCGTCGACGGCCGACCGCGACACCACGCCCGCCGCCATGCCGTCCGCGGTGTTCCGCAGCGCGATGACGGTGAGGCGGCTGGAGCGGGTCACGCCGTTGGTGGTGAGGGTGTTGCCCGCCCACCGCAGGTTCGCGGTGCTCGCCTCGTCGGCGATGACGACGCAGTCGTCGGCGCGCGACAGCGACAGGGCCCGCTCGACGGCCTCCTGCGGCCTGATCGTGCTCACTGGCCGGCCTCCTTCAGCGCGTTGAGGATGTTGACGCCCCGGAACAGCGCCGAAGGGCAGCCGTGGCTGACCGGCGCGACCTGCCCCGGCTGGCCCTTGCCGCAGTTGAACGCGCCGCCGAGCACGTAGGTCTGCGGCCCGCCGACGGCCTCCATCGAGTTCCAGAAGTCGGTGGTGGTCGCCTGGTAGGCGACGTCGCGGAGCTGCCCGGCGAGGCGCCCGTTCTCGATGCGGAAGAACCGCTGCCCGGTGAACTGGAAGTTGTGGCGCTGCATGTCGATCGACCAGCTCTTGTCGCCGACGATGTAGATGCCGCGCTCGACCCCGGAGATCAGCTCGTCGGTGGACGGGCCGCCCTCGGCGGGCTTGAGCGAGACGTTCGCCATCCGCTGGATCGGCATGCTGGACGCGGCGTCGGCGAACGCGCAGCCGTTGGAGCGTTCGGCGCCGGTGAGGCGGGCGATGCGCCGGTCGGTCTGGTAGCCGGTGAACAGGCCCTCGGAGACGATGTCGAACGACTGGGCCTGCACGCCCTCGTCGTCGTAGCCGACGGTGGCCAGGCCGTGCTCGGCCGTCCGGTCCCCGGTGATGTTCATGACCGTGGAGCCGTACTGCAGGGTCCCGAGCTTGTCGGGCGTGGCGAACGACGTGCCCGCGTAGGCGGCCTCGTAGCCGAGCGCCCGGTCCAGCTCGGTGGCGTGCCCGATCGACTCGTGGATCGTCAGCCACAGGTTGGACGGGTCGACGACGACGTCGTACACGCCCGGCTCCACCGACGGCGCGGCGAGCTTCTCGGCGAGCAGTCCGGGGATGCGGGCGAGCTCGCCGTCCCAGTCCCAGTGCTCGCCCGACAGCCACTCCCACCCGTACCCGGCGGGCGGCGCCAGCGTCCGCATCGTGTCGAACAGGCCGCCGGCGATGCCCACGGCGTTGACGACGGGGTGCAGCCGGACGCGCTGCTGGGTCGTGACCGTTCCGGCGAGGTCGGCGAAGAACTTGTTCTCCTTGACCTGCAGCAGGGTCGCGTCGACGTGGTCGACGCGGTCGTCGCCGAGCAGCCGGCGGCTCCAGCCCGCCAGCAGCGCGACCTTGTCGGCGGTCGGCACCTCGAACGGATCGGTCTCGTAGGCGGAGACCCAGGTGCGCTCCCCGTGGACGGGCTCGGGCGCCAGCTCGATGGGCTCGCGGTTGACGGCCCTGGCGACGGCGGCGACCTCCACCGCCCGCGCGGCGACGCCGGCGGCGCCCTCGGGCGTCAGGTCGATGCCGGCGGCGAAGCCCCAGGTGCCGTCCTTGACGACCCGGACCGACAGCCCGACGTCGTCGGCGTCCAGGGCGGTCTCCAGGGCGGCGTCGTGGAGGCGGAGTGTCTGGCTGCGGATGCGCTCCAGGCGGAAGTCGGCGTGCTCTGCGCCCAGCTCCCTGGCGCGGGACAGCGCCGCGTCGGCCAGCGCGCGAAGCGGCAGCGCGGTGAAGGCGGGATCGATGTCATGCACCCTCCGCAACCTACCGTCCGCGCCCGTCCCGGCGGGGGCCGCGCGCCGCCCGAACAAAGGGAGGTGAGCGGATCTTGTCGATTCGGCACATCCGCAGCGGGTGCGCGGGCCGCTAGTGTCGTGCACCAGCCAACGAGCAGTACAACGAGAGGGTCGTGATGAGTCGCTCTGTCCTCGTGACCGGCGGTAACCGGGGCATCGGCCTCGCCATCGCCCGCGAGCTGGCCGCGGCGGGCGACGCGGTCGCGGTCACCTACCGGTCCGGAGAGCCGCCCGAGGGGCTGTTCGGCGTCCGGTGCGACGTGACGAGCGCCGAGGACGTCGACGCGGCCTTCGGCAAGGTGGAGGCGGAGCAGGGGCCCGTCGAGGTGGTCGTCGCCAACGCGGGGATCACCAAGGACACGCTCCTTGCGATCATGAGCGAGGAGTCGTTCACCTCGGTCCTGGACACCAACCTCACCGGGTCGTTCCGGGTGGCCAAGCGCGCGGTGAAGAGCATGATGCGCAAGCGCGCGGGGCGGATCGTGCTGGTCTCCTCGGTCGTGGGGCTGATGGGCTCGCCGGGGCAGTCCAACTACGCCGCGTCCAAGGCCGGCATGGTCGGGTTCGCGCGCTCCCTCGCACGCGAGCTCGGGTCACGGGGCATCACGGTCAACGTGGTGGCGCCCGGGTTCGTCGACACCGACATGACGGCGGTGCTGACCGAGGACCAGCAGAAGGCCATCACCGCAGCGGTGCCGCTCGGCCGCATCGCGAAGCCGGAGGAGATCGCCAAGGCCGTGAGGTTCGTGGCCGGTGAGGACGCCGCCTACATCACCGGGGCCGTGATCCCGGTCGACGGCGGCCTGGGAATGGGGCACTGACAGTCATGGGAATCCTCGAAGGCAAGCGCATCCTCGTCACCGGCGTCCTCACCGACGCCTCCATCGGCTTCCACGTCGCGCGGATCGCGCAGGAGCAGGGCGCCGAGGTGGTGCTGACCGCCTACCCGCGGCCGACGCTCACGCAGCGGACCGCCAAGCGGCTGCCGTCCGGCCCCGACGACCCGCCGCCGGTGCTGGAGCTCGACGTGACCGACGCCGACCAGCTGGGCGCCCTCGCCGGGAACCTGCGCGACAGCGGCTTCGACCGCCTCGACGGCGTGATGCACGCGATCGCCTTCGCGCCGCAGACCGCGCTCGGCGGGAACTTCCTGGAGACGCCGTGGGAGGACGTCGCCACCGCCGTGCACGCCTCGGCGTACTCGCTGAAGTCGCTGACGATGGCGTGCCTGCCGCTGATGAAGGACGGCGGCTCGGTCGTCGGCCTGGACTTCGACGCCACCAAGGCGTGGCCGGTGTACGACTGGATGGGCGTGGCCAAGGCCGGCCTGGAGTCGTGCGCCCGCTACCTGGCCAAGTACCTGGGCCCGCAGGGCATCCGGGTGAACCTCGTCGCGGCGGGCCCGCTCGCGACGATGGCGGCCAAGAGCATCCCCGGCTTCGAGGGCATGACCGACATGTGGCCGAAGGCGGCCCCGCTCGGCTGGGACATCAAGGACAGCGAGCCCACCGCCCGCGCCTGCGCGGCCCTGCTGTCGGACTGGTTCCCCGCGACGACGGGCGAGATCGTCCACGTCGACGGCGGCCTGCACTCCATCGGCGGCGCGTCCGCGTGACCTCCGCCGGCCGCGGTCTCGTGCTCAGCGAGCGCCGCGCCGGCGCCGGAGGGCGCGGCCCGCGACGCTCATGTTGAGCGCGCCCACCGCCCCGGCGGCCCCGGCCGCGGCGGCGACCAGCATCATCTGGCCGTCGTCCTGGCCGGAGGCGGCCACGGGGGAGATGAGGCGGGTCTGCGGCATGGCGGCCGTCCCGCCGGGGGCGTTCGGGTCGGCCGCGATCTCAGGGGTGGGCAGGACGCCCGGCAGCCCCGACGCGGTGGCCGGGGTCTGCCCGGAGTAGGGCTTGAGGCCGCCCGGCCCCGTCATCGGGGCCGGGCCGCCCGCCGTCGCACGCCCGCCGCCCGGCGCCGAGGGGGCCTTGCGCGGGGCCTTGGCGGGCGCCTTGGCCGGCGTCCTCGTCTTCTTCGTGGACTTCTCGGGGACGGGCTTCACGGTCTTGGGCGGCGGCGTCGGCGTGGGGCTCTTCGGAGTGATCGCCTCGCGCAGGTTGCCGAGGTTGCACTTCCAGTTCTCGACCGTGCTCTCGGGATCGACGCCCTTCTTGCACGTCTCCGCCGCCGCCTCGGCCGCCGGGGCGGCGAGGACCAGGACGAGCGCCCCCGCCGAGACCGCCGCCGACGCCGTTCCGAGCCGCCTGAGCCGCTGGGGCATGTCGTTCCTCCACCCGATGCCGTCCTGACCCTTGTTGACATCGTGTCCCATACGGGTCCGTCCGTAAACCGCGACACGGGGGTTTCTTTACCCGTCAGTACCTCACGGGGCCACCAGCCGCGCGAGCCTCGTGCGCCGCACGGGGGCCCCGTCCTCGCGGACGGCCCTGGCCAGCGCGGGTCCGGCCGCCTGCACGACGGACAGGTGGCGGCGCGCGAGCCCGAACGCGGTGGCCACCAGCGGCCGCGACAGGCCGTCCGCGGCCAGGACCGCGACCACGGCGGGACGCCGCGTTCCGCGCGCGAGCGCCACCGGCACCGCCCAGCCGTGCCGCAGCCGGGACGCCTCCGCCGGGGCGACGACCGCGGCGCCGCCCGGGAAGTCGACCTCCAGCCCGTGCGGGCCGCCGCCGGTCACCACGCCCGTCTCGCCGAGCGGGGCCTGCGGGAGCGGCGCGGCGACGACCACGCGGTCGCCGGGGTCCATGCCGCCGAACGCGCCGGGGCCGGGGTTCAGCCGGGCCTTCAGCGCGGCGTTCAGGGCGCCCGCGCCCGCGTCCCCGCCCGCCGCCGGGGCGACGACCTGGACGTCCTCCACGGGGATGCCGAGGGCGCGGGGGATCGAGTCGGCGACGAGCTGGACGGCCCGGTGCACCGCCTCGCCGGCGTCCTCGGCGGGCACGAGGACGACCTCGCGGCCGGGGGCGTCCACGGCGGCCAGTTCGCCGCCGCGCACCGCCTCGGTGAGCGCGCCGAGCGGGCCGGACGGCGGCTCGGCGTCCAGCGTCACGACGGGCACCGTCTCCGACGCCTCCAGGTCGTCCAGCGGCCGGCCGGGCCCGGCGGGCGGCGGGGCGCCCTGCTCGCGGCACAGCACGAGGTGGGCGCCGTCGGGGCACGCCTCGGCCAGCACCGCGCACAGTTCGACGTCGAGCGCCGCGCCGTCCGTCACGATCACCAGGTCGAGGTCGAAGGGCCGCTGCTCGCCGCGCCCGTAGACGACGGCCCCGGGCGCGGCCGAGGGGTCCTCGCGCGGCTCCAGCAGCCGGTGCAGGCTGGTGACCGCGACGCCCTCCTCCGCCCCGCCGGGGCCGGCGGCCGCCAGATCGGCGGCGGCGCGGTCGGTGGGCGCCGCCACGGCCGTGCGGACGCCCTGCGACGCGGCGGCCGAGGCGATCTCGGCGACCATGCGCGCGACGTCGTCCGGCGCGCCGCTCAGGATGCTCACGCCGGTGCGCAGCGCGGCGGTGAGGGCCAGCGAGCGGTCTTCGGGGAGCCCGTCGCGCAGGCCCTTCAGAGCGGCGTCGTCCAGCAGCGGCGCGGCGGTGAGGGTCAGGCGCTGGAACCCCTCGGCCGCCGCCTCCTCCGCGAGCGCCCACCGCGCCGGGCCGAGCGTCTCCTCCGGCTCCGGCGGCTCCGCGTCCTCCTCGAAGGCCTCCTCGTCGAACTCGGGCTCCTCGGTGAGGGACAGGACCTCCGCCTCGTCCAGCGCCGCCTCGACGGCGCGCCGCGGATCGGGGAAGCGCAGGCGCTCCAACGCGGACAGCACGTCGGCGGCGGGCGTGACCGTGTGGCCCTGGCGGGCCGCCTCCGTCAGCAGGTGCAGGACGAGGGCCCCGCCGCGGCGGGGGTCGTCGGGGCGGGCGTCCTCGCCGAGCAGGGCACGGGCGAAGTGGTCGGCCTGACCGGGCTGGACGCCGGGGACGCTCAGCAGGCGCCACGGGTCGTCGCGCAGCCGCCCGGCGGCGCCGGGCCCGAGCCGCGCCACGGCGCGGGAGGCGAGCGCGGCGGGCACGCCCGTCTCGGCGAACAGCCCGCCGAGGGCGCGCAGGCCCTCCTCCGGGCTCCCGGCGGGCTCGAGCGGCTGCGCCGGCGCCGGCGCGGGCTTGGAGGCGTCCGGCCCGTCGAGCGCGCCGGCGGCGGCCTCGGCCGCGCGCATGGCGGCCTCGGCGCGCGCCTTGCGCTCGGCGGGGGTGGGGGTCTGGTCAGGGGTGTCGGTCACGGGCTTCCCGTCACGGCTGATCTCGGTTGGCGGTGGACCGTCCAGAGCGTGCCACGGACGGCCCCGGGGTTCACGGACGAATCACGGGTGGGAGGTCGTGTCGGAGAGATCGGAGACGTCGTCCAGCGCCCCGCGGATCTCGTGCGGCAGCGTGACCTCCTCGCTCTCCAGGATCGCGCCGAGCTGCGCCGCGGTCCGCGCGCCGACGATCGGCGCGGCGACGCCCTCCCGGTCGCGGACCCACGCGAGCGCCACGGCGAGCGGGGAGCACCCGAGGCCCTCGGCGGCGGTCACCACGGACTCCACGATGCGGGCGCACTCCTCGTCCAGGTACGGCTGGACGAACTCGGCGAAGTGCGGCGCGGCGGCGCGCGACCCGGCGGGGATGCCGGTGCGGTACTTGCCGGTGAGGACGCCGCGGCCGAGCGGCGACCACGGCAGCAGGCCCGCCCCGGCGTCCAGCGCCGCGGGCACGACCTCCCGCTCGATGTCGCGGCGCAGCAGCGAGTACTCCAGTTGCGCGGACACCACGGGCGCGCGGCCCGGCCAGGCCCGCTGCCACGCGGCGGCCTTGGCGACCTGCCAGCCCGCGTAGTTGGAGACCCCGACGTACCGGGCCCGGCCCGAGGAGACCGCCTCGTCCAGCGCCGAGAGCGTCTCCTCCAGCGGCGTGTTCGGGTCGTAGACGTGCAGCTGCCACAGGTCGACGTGGTCGAGGTCCATGCGGTCGAGTGAGGCGTCGAGGGCGCCCAGCAGGTGCCGGCGCGAGCCGTCGTAGCGTCCGTTCGGCCGGATCGCGGCCTTGGTCGCGACGACGAGGTCGTCGCGGTCGACCAGCTCGCGCAGCAGGTGGCCGAGGATGCGCTCGCTGTCGCCGTCGCTGTAGACGTCGGCGGTGTCGACCAGGGTGCCCCCGGCCTCCACGAAGGCGATGAGCTGCGCGGCCGCCTCGTCCGGGGCGGTGTCCTGGCCCCAGGTCATGGTGCCGAGTCCCAGCCGGGACACCAGCAGCCCGCTCCGCCCGAGGTGACGCTCCTTCATAGGCGGCCAATCTAGCGGTCCGCGCGAGCCGCGCGGAAAGTGAGCGGCCGCCCCGGCCGGATGCGCCGCGGCGCAAAGATCCTGGTGAGGATCTATTGCGGCCGGGCGCCGCCGGGTTAGAGTTCGCAGCCATGGCGCCACCCCCGTTCTCGATGTACTCGCCGAAGACGCCGGAGGGCGACGGCGGGCCGGACGTGGCGCCGGTGTTCGGCGCGGGTCCCGGCGACGACCCCGGCTACCTCGCCTCGCTGCGCGGCGGCACCGAGCTCGGCCGGATGCGCCTGATGATGCTGGCGCTGCTGGGCGCCCCCGTCCTGATCCTGGCGATCATGCCGCTGATCGTCGAGGACGGCCGCGGGGACGCGCGGCCCTGGATCTACCTGCCGCTCGCGGCGGCCGCGCTGCCGGCCCTGCTCGCCGGGCCCCGCGCGCCGCGCCCGATGACGCCGGTCGCCGACCCGGCCGCGGCGGCGCGGACCGCTCTGATGATGTTCCGGCAGGCGATCCTGCTGCGGTTCGCGCTGGCCGAAGGCGTGATCCTGCTGGGGCTCCCGCTGGCGATGGTCGCCCACAGCGAGCTGGTCTTCGTCGCCGGGTTCGTCCTCGGCTACCCGATGCTGGTCTGGCTGGCGCTGCCCACGCGCTCCGGCGTGGAGCGGATGCGCCGCCGGCTGGAGTCGCGGGACGCCGAGTCCCACCTGTGGGCGGTGCTCCTCGCCGCGCCCGCGTCCCCCCACGACTCCGGCGCCTAGAGCCAGCCGCTCCTGCGCAGGCGGCGGAACAGGAGCACGCACACGACGGCCATCACGGCGATGGCCAGCGGGTACCCGAACGTCCAGTGCAGCTCGGGCATGTGGTCGAAGTTCATGCCGTAGATCCCGGCGATCGCGGTGGGCACGGCGATGATCGCGGCCCAGGCGGAGATCTTGCGCATGTCCTCGTTCTGCCGCTTGCCGAGCAGCGCCAGGTGCGCGGTCAGCACGCTGTTGAGCAGCTCGTTGTGGGAGTCCACCTGCCCGTCGACGCGCAGCAGGTGGTCCAGGACGTCGCGGAAGTACTCGCGGGTGGAGCCGCACTCGGCGACGCGCCCCTTCACGATCTCCTGCAGCACGGGGACGAGCGGGTCCTCGGCGCTGCGGAACTCCAGCACCTCCCGCTTGAGCGAGTAGATGTCGGCGGTGACGTCCCGGGCGTTCGGGTCGAACACGGCCCGCTCCAGCCCGATGATGTCGACCTCGACCTCGTGGGCGACGACGCCGTACCGGTCGACGACCTCGTCGCACACCGCGTAGAGGACGGCGGTGGCGCCGTGCCCGAGCAGCTCCGGCGAGTCCTCCAGCCGCTTGCGGACCGGCCCGAGCGGGTTGCCGGCGCCGTGCCGGACGGTCACCACGAAGTCGCGGCCGAGGAAGACCATGATCTCGCCGACCTCGATGTCGGAGGTCTTGTCGATGTAGGCGAGCGTCTTCAGCACCACGAACAGCGTGTCGTCGTAGCGTTCCATCTTGGGCCGCTGGTGCGCGGACACCGCGTCCTCGGCAGCCAGGGGATGCAGGTTCAGCTCGTCCTTGACCAGCTCGAACTCGTCCTCGTCGGGCTCGAAGAGGCCGATCCACAGGAAGCACTCGCCGTCCTCGCGGGCGAGGTCGAAGGCGTCGCTGATGTCGCCCTCGATGTCGCGGCGCTTCCCGCCGGCGTAGATGGCCTTGTCGACGATCACACCACGCATTGTCGCGCATCCGGGGCGACGGAACGTCCGGATGATCTCCTAGAGTGGCCGGTGTGACGACGCTTCTGCTGGTTCGGCATGGCCTGACCGCCATGACCGGCCCCGTGCTGGCCGGATGGACGCCCGGAGTGCGCCTGGACGAGCGCGGCCGCGCGCAGGCGGCGGCGCTCGCCGCCCGCCTGGCGCCCCTGCCGCTCGCCGCAGTCGTGTCCAGCCCCCTCGAACGCTGCGTCGAGACGGCCGAGGCCGTCACCGCGGGGCGCGCCGAGCCCGTCGAGAAGATCGAGACCGACGACCGTTTCGGCGAGGTCCACTACGGGGACTGGACGGGCCGCCCCCTCAAGGAGCTGGCGGAGGAGCCGCTCTGGCGCGTCGTCCAGGCCCATCCGAGCGCCGCCCGGTTCCCCGGCGAGGCGGGGGAGGCGCTGGCGGACGCGCAGCACCGCGCCGTCACGGCCGTCCGCGACTGGAACGAGCGGATCGCCGCCGCCCACGGATCCGGAGCGCTCTACGCGGTGTGCAGCCACGGCGACATCATCAAGTCGATCGTCGCCGACGCCCTCGGCCTGCACCTGGACCAGTTCCAGCGCATCCAGGCCGACCCGGCGTCGCTCACCGTGATCCGCTACACGGAGACGCGCCCGTTCGTCGTCCGGCTCAACGGCACCGGAGGCGATGTCGCCGGGTTGGTCCCGGAACCGCCGGAGGAACGTTCCGGGAAAGACGGACTCGGGTCGAGTGACGCGGCCGTGGGCGGCGGCGCGTAGGGTCTTTGTCATGCCCGTCATCTCCTACGATCTGCCGGAGCGCTTCGTCGCCGGCGCCGTCGGGCGTCCCGGCGACCGCGCGTTCTACCTGCAGGCGCGTTCCGGCCGCCGCGTCACCAGCGTGGGCCTGGAGAAGTTCCAGGTGACGCTGCTGGCCGAGCGGCTCGAGGAGCTGCTGGACGAGGTCCTGCGGCGCAGCGGCGGGGACGCCGACGTGCCCGCGGTCGCCCCGTCCGAGCTCAAGGACGACGGCCCCCTCGACCAGCCCGTCGAGGAGGAGTTCAAGGTCGGCACGATGGCGCTGGCCTGGGACCCCGACGACGAGCAGGTGGTCATCGAGGCGCAGGAGGTCACCGAGTCCGACGAGGAGCCCGAGGTCGGCGAGGACGACCCCGCCGTCGCGGTGCTGCGGGTGCGGATCAGCGCGGCGCAGGCCCGCGCGTTCGCCGAGCGCGCCCTGCAGGTGGTCGCGGCGGGACGGCCGCCGTGCCCGCTGTGCGGCCTGCCGCTCGACAGCGAGGGGCACGTGTGCCCCCGCCAGAACGGATACCTCGGCTGAGATGACACCCCGCTGTGCTGGATCATGGACGACGTGGCCGGGAGAATGAACGCATGACGCAGTCCTCCCGGGGCCGGGCGCCCGCCGGCGACGCAGGCGGGCGGGGCGAGGCCGGGCGCGCGGTGTCGCCGCGCGACGCCGCCGCCGCCGAGCGGCTGCTGTCCGCCGGGCGCCTCGCCGTGGAGGGCCGCCTCGTCCAGGCGTCCAACGCCACCCTCTACTGCGCGATCGAGCACGACGGGGTGTCGGCCAACTGCGTCTACAAGCCGGTCGCGGGGGAGCGGCCCCTGTGGGACTTCCCCGACGGGACCCTCGCCGAGCGGGAGGTCGCCGCCTACGAGGTCTCCAAGGCGATGGGCTGGGGCACCGTCCCGCCCACCGTCCACCGCGACGGCCCCTACGGGCCCGGCATGGTGCAGCTGTGGGTGGAGCCCGATCCCGAGGTCGACCTGGTCGGCCTGTCGCGCTCCGACGACGAGGCCGTCCGCCGGATGTCGGTCTTCGACGCCGTCGTCAACAACGCCGACCGCAAGATCGGCCACCTGCTGCCGCCCGGCGACGGCCACGTGTACGGCTGCGACCACGGCGTCTGCTTCTCCGTCGAGTACAAGCTGCGCACCGTCCTGTGGCAGTGGCGCGGCAAGCCCCTCACCCCGGAGGCCGTCGAGGCGCTCGGCCGGGTCGAGGCGGACCTGCGCGGCGGCGCCCTCGGCTCGCGGCTCGCGGAGCTGCTCACCGCCGAGGAGGTCGACGCCACCCGGCGCCGCGTCGAGCTGATGCTCAAGCACCGCATCCACCCCTACCCGCCCGAGGACTGGCCCGCCATCCCCTGGCCGCCGCTGTAGGCCTGCCCCGCCGAGTTCGGCATATCGGGGGAATGCTCCAATTGGGGCATGTGCACGGCGATCATCAGTGTCGACCCGTCCTCTCCGGTCCCGGTGCTCCTCGCGGGCGTGCGGGACGAGTTCACCGCCCGCGCATGGGAGCCCCCCGGCCGGCACTGGCCGGACCGCCCCGGCCTCGTCGGCGGCCGCGACCTGCGCGCGGGCGGCACCTGGCTGGCGGTCGACCCCGCCGCGCCGCGGGCCGCCGTCGTGCTGAACGGCCGCGGCGCGATGGCGCCCGAGGCGGGCCGCGCCTCGCGCGGGGAGCTGCCGCTGCGGGTCGCCGCCGACGGCAAGCTCGGCCGGCCGGACCTCGCCGCGTTCGACCCCTTCCACCTCGTCGGCGCCGAACCCGACCGGGTGCGGCTGTGGAGCTGGGACGGCACGGCACTCACCGAGCGCGGGCTCGGCCCCGGCCTGCACATGATCGTCAACAGCGGGCTGGAGGGGGAGGGCCAACTGGAGGGCGAGACCGAGGACGCCTACATGGCGGCGCGGCTCGCGCACTTCCGGCCGCTTCTGGCCGCCGCGCCGCGCCCGGAGCCGCGCCTTGAGGACCCGGTGGAGCGGGCCTGGGGCGCGTGGCTGCCGCTGGTGGACGGCGACGGCCTGCCCCGCGCCGACCACCGCGCCCTGCTTCCCCTGCTCGACCTGGGCGACGGCCGCGTGTGGGGCACCACCTCCGTCAGCCTCGTCGCCCTCGGGCGGACCGGCGTCCGGTACGACTTCTCCGCCGTCCCCGGGGACCCGCGCTCCTGGACGCGCGTGCGCTGAGATGCGCCGTCCCGCCCACTTGCCGGCTCCGGCTGCGGAACATGACGCTCGGTGCTAGTTTGACTACCTAATGCGATCTTCGTCGGGGCGGAGCCGCCCGCGAAGGGTCATCGGCAGACGGGGAGTGCGGATGGCAGCGGTGGCACGCGCGGCGGCGCGATGAGCAGCTACGCCGAGGTGGAGACCCGCAGGCCGAGGACGGCGCCGGACGAGGCCCTGCCCGTGGACGGCCGCACCCCCTGCCAGCTCGCCTGGACGCGGTTCCGCCGCGACCGGCTCGCGGTCGCGGCGCTCGCCGTCCTCGCGCTGATCCTCGCGTTCGCGGCGCTGGCGCCGCTGTGGGCGCAGCTGACCGGCCACCCCTACGACGCGACCTTCCCCGGCACCGGCCTGGACGCCGGAGGGCAGCCGCGCGGGCCGGGCGCGCGGTTCCCGCTCGGCGCCGACCAGCTCGGCCGCGACGTCCTGGTCCGCGCCGCCTACGGGGCACGGATCTCCCTGGCCGTCGGGGTCCTCGCGGCCCTGATCGCCTCCGCCGCCGGGACCGCGGTCGGGACGCTCGCCGGGTTCGCGGGCGGCGCCCTGGACACCCTGCTCGCCCGGCTCATGGACATGATGCTCGCCCTGCCGTACCTGCTGGTGGCCATCGTGCTGGCGACCACCTTCCAGATCACCTCGATCACCGCCAGCCTGACCATGACGATCCTGATCATCGCGTTCTTCTCGTTCGCCGCGGTCGCCCGCGTCATCCGCGGTCAGGTGATCATGCTCAGGCGGCGGGAGTTCATCGAGGCGGCCCGCGCCCTCGGCGCCTCCGACGTCAGGATCATGTTCGGCGAGGTCCTGCCGAACCTGTCCGCGCACGTCACCGTGCTGACCTCGCTGCTGGTCCCGGCCTCGATCGTGTTCGAGGCGACGCTGTCGTTCCTCGGCGTCGGGGTGCGCCCGCCTATGCCGAGCTGGGGGTCGATGCTCGGCGAGGGCGGCGACGCGTTCCAGGCGGCCTGGTGGCTGCTGGCCGTCCCGGGCGTCCTGCTGCTGGCGACCACGCTGGCGTTCAACCTGCTCGGCGAGGGCATCCGCGACGCCTTCGACCCGCGCGGCGACCGCGCGCCCGGGGGGCGGTGAGGCGTCGTGGCGCGGTTCGCCCTCCGCCGCCTGCTCTACGCGGTCGTGGTGCTGTGGCTGGCGGCCACGCTTGTCTTTGTGTTCCTGCACGTCTCGCCCGTGCCGGTGGAGCGCGTCATCGGCGGGCCGCGCGCCACCGCCGACACCCTCGACCAGATCCGCCGCAACCTCGGGCTGGACCGCCCCGTCCTCGTCCAGTACTGGCGGTTCGCCGGACGGTTGATGCGCGGCGACCTCGGCGACTCCTACATCAACGGCGTGCCGGTCACCACCCTGATCGGCCAGCGCCTCCCCACGACGCTGTGCCTGGTGGCGGGCGCCGCCGTCCTGTGGTTCGCCGGCGGCGTGCTGCTCGGCGTCCTCAGCGCGACGAGGGCGCGCGGCCTGGGGGACAGGGCGGTGACCGTGTTCGTGCTGATCGGAATGTCCACCCCGCCGTTCGTGATGGCCCTCGCGCTGCTGCACGTGTTCTCCGCCGGGCTCGGCGGGGGCGCCGTCCACCTCTTCGAGGCGGGGCCCCCGCTGCAGGAGCACTTCCTGCGGCGGATGGTCCTGCCGTGGATCGCGCTGGCGTTCCTCATGATCGCCACCTACACGCGCCTCACCCGCGGGGCGATGCTGGACGTGCTCGGCGAGGACTACGTGCGGACGGCGCGGGCCAAGGGCCTGCCGGAACGCCGCGTGGTCGGCCGGCACGGGCTGCGGACCGCGCTGGCCCCCGTCGTCACCCAGCTCGGCATCGACCTCGGCGCGCTGATCGGCTCGACGATCGTCACCGAGAAGGTGTTCGGGCTGCAGGGCATGGGGCAGCTGGTCTACCAGTCCATCGCGCTCGGCGACACACCGGTCATCATCGGGGTGACGCTGCTGGTGACGTCGTTCGTCGTCGTCGCGAACCTGCTGGTCGACATCGGCTACTCGGTGCTGGACCCGCGCGTCCGGCTCCGCTGAGCCCGCCGGCGGGCCCACTCCGGCGGAAGCCGCGATCTCGGATTCATGCCGCGAAGTGCCCATGGATAAGCTTTCCGTATGCGATCGTGGCCCGCCTCCGAAGTCCCCAGCCTGTCCGACGCGGGACTGCCCGCCGCGACCCGGCCCCTCAGCCTGCACGACACCGGCACCGGGACGACGCGCCCCACGTCCCCCGGCGACACGGCCCGGATGTACGTGTGCGGGATCACCCCCTACGACGCGACGCACCTCGGCCACGCCAGCACCTACCTGGCCTTCGACCTCGTCAACCGGGTGTGGCGGGACCTCGGCCACCGGGTCCACTACGTCCAGAACGCCACCGACGTCGACGACCCGCTGCTGGAACGTGCCCGGCAGACCGGGGAGGACTGGCGCGCGCTCGCCGACCGGGAGATCCAGCTCTTCCGCGACGACATGACCGCGCTGCGCGTCCTGCCGCCCGACCGCTACGTCGGCGCGGTCGAGGCGATCCCGCTGATCATCGAGATGATCGAGAAGCTGCGCGGCCGGGACGCCGCCTACGAGTTGGACGACGACGTCTACTTCCCCATCTCCTCCGACCCGGCGTTCGGCCAGGTCAGCCGGCTGACGCGGGAGGAGATGGCGCCGCTGTTCGCCGAGCGCGGGGGCGACCCGGACCGAACCGGCAAGCGCGACCCCCTCGACGCGCTGCTGTGGATGGCGCGGCGCCCCGGCGAGCCCGGCTGGGACTCACCGTTCGGGGAGGGCCGCCCCGGCTGGCACGTGGAGTGCTCGGCGATCTCCATCGAGTACCTCGGCATGGCGTTCGACGTCGAGGGCGGCGGCTCGGATCTGGCGTTCCCGCACCACGAGATGGGCGCCTCGCATGCGCAGGTCGCCACGGGGGAGCGGCCGCACGCCCGCGCCTACGTGCACGCCGGCATGGTCGGCCTGGACGGCGAGAAGATGTCCAAGTCGCGCGGCAACCTCGTGTTCGTGTCGAGGCTGCGGGAGTCCGGCGCCGACCCGATGGCGATCCGGACGGCGCTGCTGGCCCACCACTACCGCTCCGACTGGGAGTGGACCCCGGACGCCCTCGACGAGGCGGTCGCCCGCCTCGGCCGCTGGCGCGCCGCCGCGGCCCGCCCGTCCGGCCCGCCCGCCGCCCCGCTGGCCGCCGCGGTCCGCGCGGGCCTGGCCGACGACCTGGACACCCCGGCCGCGCTGGCGGCCGTGGACGCCTGGGCCTCCGCCGACGGCGACGACGAGGCCGCGCCGGCCCAGGCCGCCGCCATCGTCGACGCCCTCCTCGGCATCGCACTCTGACCGGCGCCCTCCGCCTCGCCCCGCGCCGGCGGGCCTGCCACAGCAGGTCTGCCGGCGCGTATCAGACCGGCGAACCGGTCACGGCGGGCTCACCGGCCCCCGGCGCCACCGGCCTCCGGGGAGGAAGACGTCATGATCAGTGCACTGCGCGACGCGTGCGGGCCGCCGCAGGGCATTCGGGGCGACCCCGGGCGCACCCCGGACGCGGCGCTCAGCCCGGGTCGCGGCGGCGCAGGTAGCGCTCGAACTCGCGGGCGATGGCGTCGCCGCTCGCCTCGGGCAGCTCCGTGGCGTCCTTCTGCTCCTCCAGCGTGCGGACGTACTCGGCGACCTCCGAGTCCTCCTCGGCGAGCTCGTTGACGCCGTGCTCCCAGGCGCGGGCCTCCTCGGGCAGCTCACCGAGCGGGACGGTGACGTCGAGGAGGTCCTCGACGCGGCGCAGCAGCGCGAGGGTGGCCTTGGGGGAGGGGGGCTGCGCGACGTAGTGCGGGACGGCCGCCCACAGCGACACGGTGTCGAGGTCGGCCTTGGCGCAGGCGTCCTGGAGCACCCCGAGGATGCCGGTCGGCCCCTCGTAGCGGGCCGGCTCCAGGTTCAGGGTGTTGACCAGGCCGGCCTCGGATGCGGCGCCGGTGACCGGCACCGGCCGGGTGTGGGGGGCGTCGGCGAGCAGCGCGCCGAGCAGCACGACGTTGCGGATCTCCAGCTCCAGCATCAGCCCGACCAGCTCGCGGCAGAACGACCGCCACCGCATGTTGGGCTCGATCCCGTGCAGCAGCACGACGTCCTTGCCGTTCGGCAGCCGCGCCCATGACACGCGCGTCGTCGGCCAGGTGATGCCGCGGGTCTCGCCGTCGGTCATCTCGACGATGGGGCGGGTGACCTGGAAGTCGTAGTAGTCGTCCGGGTCGAGCTCGGCGATGGGCACCGCCTCCCAGGTCGACTCCAGATGCGCGATGACCCCGCTGGCGGCCTCCCCGGCGTCGTTCCACCCCTCAAAGGCGGCCACGAGCACCGGATCGACGAGTTCCGGCACGCTTTCGAGCTCGACCACGCGCTGCCTCCTTTCGACGCCCAGGTACAGCGTCACCGACGGGGGCCGTCATTCCCGGGGGTCGGGGGCCCCGCTCATGATCGGTGGCTGTCAGCCTACGTCCTGACGGTGACGTACCCCACCCCTCCGGAAGCCAGACCCCGCCCTGTACGCCCGCGGCGGAACCCGGGTCACGATCGGGTCACCGGCAGCGGGGGAGCGGTGTCACTTGCCGCGCGGAGTGGTGTGCACGATGAGCACGTCGCAGGAGGCGCGGTGCGACAGGTTCGCCGGGACGGAGCCGAGGATGCGGCCCGCGAGGCTGTTGAGCCCCCGGTTGCCGATCACCATGAGGTCCACGGGGCGCTCCTTCGCCAGCTTCGACAGCACGTCCACGGCGTCGCCCTCGACGGCCTCCTGCTCGATGTCGGTGGCGCCGGCGGCGACGGCCCGCTCCCGCGCGGCCCGCAGCGCGTCGTCGGCGGGCGTGGACCCCTGCACCTTGTAGGCCAGGTCGCCGAGCCGGTCGGCGGCGTTCGCGCGCTCGCGCTCGGGCATGGGGCTGTAGGCGGAGGCGAGCAGGAGGGTGGCGCCCGTGGCGGCGGCCAGCTGCGCGGCCTTGTCGACCGCGCGGAACGAGGAGTCGGAGCCGTCGGTGCCGACGAGGATGATGCGGTACGCGCTCATGCCGTTCCTTACCCGTTAGTAGTCACTGCGGGCACGCTACCGGTCCGCCGTCCCATCCGTCACCGTCTCTTTGCACACCCCGTCCAAGAGGCGCCGGCCCCCCCGGAGGGGACGCCCGAGGTGCCCCTTGATCGCATGGATAGGGTGGTTTCCCGGCTTGTACGACCTGTGAGGAGAGTTGTGACTGGTGGCGGCCCGCACGCCGTGCTGTTCGACATGGACGGTCTGCTCATCGACTCCGAGCACGTCTGGCTGGAGGTGGAGTCGGAGGTCATGGCGTGGCTCGGCGGTGAATGGAGCCCCGCCCACCAGGAGCGCCTGGTCGGCGGCTCCCTGTACCTCGCCGTCGACTACATGCTGGAGCTGACCGGGGCGGACGCCCCCCGCGAGGAGGTCGGCCGGCGGATGCTGGACGGCATGGTCGAGCGGCTCAGCGCCTGCGTCCCGATGATGCCCGGCGCCAAGGACCTGCTCGCCGAGGTCCGCGCCGCCGGGGTGACGGCGGCCCTGGTCTCCTCCAGCCACCGGCGGCTGATCGAGCCGGTGCTGGACGCCGTCGGCCGCGAGCACTTCGCGCTCAGCGTCGCCGGGGACGAGGTCGCCCAGACCAAGCCGCACCCCGAGCCGTACCTGACCGCCGCGGCCCGGCTCGGCGCCGACCCCGCCCGGTGCGTGGTCCTGGAGGACTCCCCGAACGGCGTCGCCGCGGCGGAGGCGGCGGGATGCGTCACCGTCGCCGTCCCGGGCCTCCTGCCGATCCCGCCCGCGCCGGGGCGGACGGTGGTCGCCTCGCTGCGCGAGGTGAACCTGGAGCGGCTGCGTTCGCTGGTCGCCTGACCGGGGCGTCCCGTCCCGTTGCGCACCCGCCGCCCGGCCGTGACCTGATACCCGGGAGCCGGTACCCGCGGGGGCGGTCCCTAGGGGACGGGTCCCGCCGCAGGAGGATGACGCCGCGGACGCAAACCGTCCGCGAGAAGGAGCAGGTCCGCCGGTTCGCGTGTGACGATGGAGAGAGCACCGCCGCACGGAATGAGGGGCCGGCATGAGCGACGCAGCCATATTCGCGATCAGTCTCGGGGTGACCCTGGTCGGGTTGGTGATCAGCTGGGGCGCCTACCGCCGCCGGGGCGCGGGGACGGGGCTGCGCGGCGCGGCCCTGTCGCTGGTGCCGCTCGCGGCGGCGATGACGGGCGTGACCGAGTTCTTCGTCGACCTGGCGTTCAGCCCGGTGAAGTGGGCGGGCGTCGCGGTGGCGGGCCTTGCCGTGGTCCTCTATCTGGCGTCCGGAGCGATGCTGAGCCGCCGCGCGGGCACCGGCGACGGCGCCGGGACCGCCGGGGCCGCCGGGGGCGGCGAGGGGCGCCGCTCCGCGGGCCGCGCCGCCAAGCCCAAGCGGGGGGTCGAGGGGCCCGCGCCCGGCGGTGGCGACCCGGAGATGGCGGAGATCGAGAAGATCCTTCGCAACCGCGGCATCTCCTGACGCCGCGCGGCTCCCGCACGCGTCGTGACGGCGGGCCGGGACGTCCCGGAGGGGGCGTCCCGGCCCGCCGTTTCTGCGCGTCCCGGCCCTGACCTGCGGACGATCAGTCTCAGATCGGACTCAGTACGGTAAAGCTTGCCGTTCCAGACCCCTCCCGAGTTGCCTGTCCGGTCCTCACCGAACGTACTATTCGGGCGATTTGTCCGAAGTGGTACGCGGACGCGTGTTCCCCAGATGACGACGAGATCACAAGTCAGATACGGGTACTTCCTAAGGACGCTTCACGGATGGACAGTCGTGCCCGAAGGACTACGTTTCCCTTCAGCAAACGCGGCGTAACGGGCACGGGGGCAGCGGATGATCTCCGCGACCGCCGGTCACTCGCCGGCGGCATGGCCGAACCAGTGGCCGGACGGTAGGAGGTATCGAGCGTGGCCGCACCCCTAGAGGTGACCGGGTCCGACAGCGAGGCACAACCGGAGGCGGTTCTCGCCGGCGTCGACAGGAAGAAGATCCAGGGACGCTCACTCGGGCAGATCGCTTGGATGCGGCTGAAGCGGGACAAGATCGCTCTCAGCGGCGCCGTCATCGTCTTCGTGCTCATCCTGATCGCGATCTTCGGCCCGTACTTCGTGCAGGACCCGCTGACGTACCACCAGAACCTGATCGACCCGACCTACAACCGGCCGAAGTCCGGGATCTGGCACACGGGCATCAGCGGCGACCACTGGCTGGGCGTGGAGCCCGGCACCGGCCGCGACCTGCTGGCCCGCATCGTGCACGGCGCCCGGATCTCGCTCCTGGTGTCGTTCCTTGCCACCCTGCTGTCGGTGGTCATCGGGACGGTCGCCGGCATCGTCGCCGGCTACTTCGGCGGCTGGGTCGACTACCTGATCAGCCGGGCCATGGACGCCTTCCTGGCCTTCCCCCTGCTGCTGTTCGCGATCGCGCTGGTCGGCGTCGTCTCCGACGGCGCGTTCGGGCTGAACGGCAACGGGCTGCGGATCTCGGTGCTGGTCGTGGTCATCGGCTTCTTCAACTGGCCCTACATCGGCCGCATCATCCGCGGCCAGACGCTGTCGCTGCGCGAGCGCGAGTTCGTCGACGCCGCGCGCAGCCTGGGAGCCCGCAACTCCTACGTGCTCTTCAAGGAGATCCTGCCGAACCTGGTCGCCCCGATCCTGGTCTACTCGACCCTGCTGATCCCGACCAACATCCTGTTCGAGGCGGCGCTGTCGTTCCTCGGCGTCGGAGTGATCCCGCCGACGCCCTCCTGGGGCGCCATGCTGACGCTCGCGGTACCGATCTACTCCTCGGACCCCGCGTACATGATCATCCCTGGTATGGCCATCTTCATCACCGTCCTCGCCTTCAACCTCTTCGGTGACGGGCTGCGGGACGCTCTCGACCCTCGGGCCAAGTGACTCGGGTTCAACCGACCCGTCTAATTGAAGGGGTGCGCCTGCACATGAACAAGATGAGACCGATAGCGGTCTTCGCGGCCGGTGTGGTCGTGGCCGCTGGGCTCGCCGCCTGCGGCGGCGGTGAATCCGGGGGCTCGGGGAGCGGACCCGGGTACAACGCCGGTGTGAACGAGGTCGTCAACAAGTCGGACAAGAAGGGCGGCACGCTCAAGCTGGCCGACTCCGACGACTGGGACTCGCCGGACCCCGGCAACACCTACTACGCGTTCTCCCAGAACTTCGCCCGTCTCTACGGCCGCGGCCTGACCACGGCCAAGGCGGCGGCGGGCAAGGAGAGCCTTGAGATCGTCCCTGACCTGGCCACCGACATGGGCCAGTCCAGCGACGGCGGCAAGACCTGGACGTACAAGCTGCGGACCGGCGTCAAGTACGACGACGGCACCACGGTCACGTCCAAGGACGTCAAGTACGCGATCGAGCGCAGCAACTACACCAAGGAGCTGCAGCTCGGGCCGAAGTACTTCAAGCAGTACCTCGTCGACAACAAGCCCGCCTACAAGGGCCCGTACGACGACAAGAGCGACGAGGGTCTGAAGTCCATCGAGACCCCCGACGACCAGACGATCGTGTTCCACCTGAACGAGCCGTTCCAGGAGTTCGACTACCTGGTCGCGATGTCGCAGTCCATCCCCGTGCCGAAGGCCAAGGACACCGGCACGAAGTACGAGTCCGCGATCGTCTCCAGCGGGCCGTACAAGATCGACAACTACACGCGCGGCAAGTCGATGTCGCTGTCGCGCAACCCGAACTGGAACCAGAGCACCGACCCGCTCCGCAAGGCGCTGCCGGACAAGATCGAAGTCCAGATCAAGCAGAACGCGGACGACATCGACCAGCGGCTGCTGGCCGGCTCGCTGGACATGGACATCACCGGCGTCGGCGTCCAGTCGGGGACGCAGCCGAAGGTGCTGACGCCCGAGCAGAAGCCGTACGTGGACAACCCGGTCCAGGGCTTCCTGCGGTTCATGTCGCTGAACGTGCACGTCAAGCCGCTCGACAACATCCACTGCCGGCTCGCCGTGCAGTACGCGACCGACAAGGTCGCCGCGCAGACCGCCTACGGAGGCCCGCTGGCCGGTGGCGACATCGCCACCACCGTCCTGCCCCCGTCGGTGGACGGCTACTCCAAGTTCGACCTGTACCCGCAGAAGCAGGCCGAGAGCGGTGGCCTCGACCAGGCCACGCTCGCCAAGGCCAAGTCGGAACTGCAGGCGTGCGGCAAGCCGGACGGCTTCACCAGCAAGATCTCGGCGCGGTCGGACCGGCCGAAGGAAGTCGCGATGGCCGAGGCGATCCAGCAGAGCCTCGCCAAGGTCGGCATCAAGGTCAGCATCGTCCAGTTCCCGGCCGGTGACTACTTCAACAAGTACGTCGGCGCGCCGAAGTACGTCCACGACCACGGCATCGGCATGATGATCATGGCGTGGGCGGCCGACTGGAACACCGGCTACGGCTTCCTCTCGCAGATCGTGCACGGTCAGGCGATCAAGCCGTCCGGCGGCAACAACCTCGCCGAGCTCGACGACCCGAAGGTCAACCAGGGGCTCAACGACGCGATCGCCAACCCGGACAAGGCGGCCCGTCTGAAGGCCTACGGTGAGGTCGACAAGGCGGTCATGGGGACCGCCGCCGAGGTCCCGCTGATCTACGCCAAGGCCCTGATGTACCGGCCGAAGCGTGTGACCAACGCGGGCATCACTTACTACTACGGCGGAATGTACGACTACCTCAACATGGGCGTGGAGTGACACTCCGCTTCGTCCGTGCGTCCAGCTGAAGGCAGGTGAAGGCGACGCCCGCCGGCCGGTCCGGGACCCACAGGTCCCGCCCGGCCGGCGGGTGGGCCGAGCAATGTGTTCGCATACATAATCCGGCGCCTCATCGGTGCCGTCGTCATGTTGCTGCTGGTCAGCATGGTGACCTTCGGCATCTTCTTCTGGCTGCCCAAGATCGCGGGGCAGACGACCGACCAGATCGCGGCGGCCTACGTCGGTAAGGCGCCGACCGTCGAGGCGATCCAGGACACCAAGGAGCGGCTCGGCCTCGACAAGCCGGTCGTGGTGCAGTACGGCAACTACGTCAAGGCCATCGTGGTCGGCAAGGACTACAAGGCCGGCCCCGTGACCGACCACTGCCCGGCGCCGTGCCTCGGTTACTCGTTCCGGAGCAGCCAGCCGGTGCTGGACACGCTGGTGGACCGCGCCCCGGCCACCCTGTCGCTGGCACTGGGCGCCGCCCTCGTCTGGCTCGTCGCCGGCATCGCCACCGGTGTGGTGTCGGCGCTGCGCAGAGGCTCGGTCTGGGACCGGGGGGCGATGATCGTCGCCTTGGCCGGCGTGTCGCTGCCCATCTACTTCACCGGCCTGGTCTCCCTCGCCGTGTTCTCCTACAGCCTGAAGATCTTCCCGGGCGGCGGCAGCTACATTCCGATCACCTCGAATCCGGTGAAGTGGTTCGAGGCGTTGGTGCTGCCCTGGATCACGCTCGCGTTCCTCTACGCCGCGATGTACGCGCGGCTCACCAGAGCGGGCATGCTGGAAACGATGAACGAGGACTACATCCGCACAGCCCGCGCGAAGGGCCTGCTGGAGAGGACGGTCGTCACCAAGCACGCGCTGCGCGCCTCGCTGACGCCGATCCTCACCATCTTCGGCCTCGACCTCGGCCTGCTGCTCGGCGGGGCCGTCCTGACCGAGAACACCTTCGGAATCCCGGGACTGGGCCAGCTGGCGATCAGTTCGATCAGGGGCGGCGACCTGCCCATGGTGCTCGGCGTGACGCTGCTCACGGCGGCCTCCATCATCGTGATCAACCTGATCGTCGACATGCTGTACGCGATCGTCGACCCGAGAGTGAGGCTGGGCTGATGACCGGCACCGCGCCCGCCGCGGACACCGCGGGCACCGGCGACGCTCCGAGCGCGTTCCTCGAGGTCCGCGACCTCAAGATCCACTTCCCGACGGACGACGGCCTGGTCAAGTCCGTCGACGGGCTGTCATTCCAGCTGGAGCGCGGCCGTACGCTCGGCATCGTGGGCGAGTCGGGCTCCGGCAAGAGCGTGACCAGCCTCGGCATCCTCGGCCTGCACAACCGGCGCAACGCCGACGTGTCCGGGGAGATCTGGCTGGACGGCAAGGAGATCGTCGGCGCCCCGCAGTCCGAGGTGCGCCGGCTCCGCGGCCGCGACATGGCGATGATCTTCCAGGACCCGCTGTCGTCGATGCACCCCTTCTACACGGTCGGCAACCAGATCATCGAGGCCTACCGGGTGCACAACGACGTGTCCAAGTCGGTGGCCCGCAAGCACGCCATCGACATGCTCGGCAAGGTCGGCATCCCCAGGCCGGACAAGCGGGTGGACGACTACCCGCACCAGTTCTCCGGCGGTATGCGGCAGCGCGCGATGATCGCGATGGCGCTGTCCTGCGACCCCGAGCTGCTGATCGCCGACGAGCCGACCACGGCGCTGGACGTGACCGTCCAGGCGCAGATCCTGGACCTGATCCGGGACCTGCAGCAGGAGTTCAACTCCGCCGTCATCATGATCACCCACGACCTCGGGGTGGTCGCCGAGCTGTCCGACGACATCCTGGTGATGTACGCGGGCCGCGCGGTGGAGTACGCCTCCGTCGACGACGCCTTCCACAACCCGCTGCACCCCTACACCTGGGGGCTGCTCGGTTCGATGCCGAGGCTGGACCGGGAGCGCTCGGAGCGGCTGATGCCGATCGAGGGATCGCCGCCGAGCCTGATCAACGTGCCGTCGGGGTGCGCGTTCCATCCGCGCTGCCCCTACAGTGACCTCAACGGGGACAAGAGCACGACCGAGCGGCCCGCGCTGGTCGAGGCCGAACCCGGCCACAAGGCGGCGTGCCATCTCCCGCTGGAGAAGAAGCGGCAGATCTGGAACGACGAGATCCGGGCGAAGCTGTGACGAGCACGGGTGGGAACGAGACTGTGAACACAACGAAGACCCCGGCCGACGAGACCCGTACGGCCGCGGAGACCCGCCCCGCGCGGGACGGCGAGCCGCTGCTGGAGGTGGAGAACCTCGGCAAGCACTTCCCCGTCACCGCGGGGCTGCTGCGCCGGCAGGTCGCGGCGGTGAAGGCCGTCGACGGCGTGTCGTTCTCGGTGCGCAAGGGCGAGACGCTCGGGCTGGTGGGCGAGTCGGGCTGCGGCAAGTCCACCACCGGCCGGATGATCATGCGGCTGCTGGACCCCAGCTTCGGCAAGATCACTTTCGAGGGCCAGGACATCACCTCGATGTCGCAGGGGCGGCTCCGGCCGCTCCGCCGGGACATCCAGATGATCTTCCAGGACCCGTACTCGTCGCTGAACCCGCGCAAGACGGTCGGCGCGATCGTCGGGGCTCCCTTCCGGCTGCAGAACCTCGAGGCCAAGCAGGGCGTCAAGAAGGCCGTCCAGGAGATCCTGGAGCTGGTCGGGCTCAACCCCGAGCACTACAACCGCTACCCGCACGAGTTCTCCGGCGGTCAGCGGCAGCGCATCGGCATCGCCCGCACCCTGGCCCTCAAGCCGAAGCTGATCGTCGCGGACGAGCCGGTGTCGGCGCTGGACGTGTCGGTGCAGGCGCAGGTCGTCAACCTGCTGGAGGACCTGCAGAACGAGCTCGACCTCACCTACGTGGTGATCGCGCACGACCTGTCGGTCGTCCGGCACATCTCCGACCGCGTCGCCGTCATGTACCTCGGCAAGCTCGTCGAGCTGGCGGACCGGGCGGACCTGTACGAGCGGCCCATGCACCCCTACACCAACGCGCTGCTGTCGGCGGTGCCGATCCCCGACCCGAGCGAGCGCGGGGACCGCAAGCGGATCCGGCTGCAGGGCGACGTGCCGAGCCCGCTCGACCCGCCGCCCGCCTGCCGCTTCCACACCCGCTGCTGGAAGGCGCAGGACATCTGCAAGCAGGTCGAGCCGCCGCTGGTGGAGCTCAGCCCCGGACACCAGGCCGCCTGCCACTTCCCGGAGAACACCACGGTCAGTGCGACGGACGCGGTCGCCAAGGCCGCGGTGACGCCGGCCGTGGCCCCGGCCCCGGCCGACGACCCGGAGTCCGCGGAGTAGCGCCGACAGGCATGCCCCGCGCATGAGGAAAGGCCCGGCCCCCGCGAGGGGGACCGGGCCTTTCCTCATGGCCGCACGCCCGGGGCTACTCGGTGGAGATGGCCTTGAGGACGTCCATGCGGCCCGCGCGCCACGCCGGCCAGAGGGCGGCCAGCACACCGATGACCGCGGCGACCACCAGGTAGATCCCCAGGGTCCCGTACGGCACGGCGAGGACCCCGAGGCCCTTGTCCGCGAGGGCATTCTGCAGCGCGGCGCCGAACGCCACCCCGATGCCCATGCCGAGCACCGCGCCGAAGATCGCGATCATGATGGACTCCAGCCGGATCATGCGGCGCAGCTGCCGCCGGGAGATCCCGATCGCGCGCAGCAGCCCGATCTCCCGGGTCCGCTCGATCACCGACAGCGCCAGGGTGTTGATCACTCCGACGGCGGCGATGATGACGGACATCACCAGCAGGATCGTCAGGAACGTCACGAACCCGTCGACCTGCTTGCGGGCGTCGGCCTTCAGCGACGCCTGGTCGGACACCTTCAGGTTCGGGTAGTCCTTCAGTGCCGACTCCAGCGCGCTCTTCGTCGCCGCCGACGGCGCCGAGGCGTCCACCACGACCGCGGTCACGGCCGGCCGCACCGTGTGCCGCAGGTGCGCCTGCTGGGAGATGAGGCGGGGACCGATCAGATCGCTCTTGGCGTACACGCCCGTCAGCGTCAGCCGCTCGGTCCGCCCGTCGGTGAACTGCACCGGGACCGCCGCCCCGACCTTCCAGCCGCGGTCCTTCGCGGTGGCCTCGTCCACCATGATCCCGGCGTCGCCGATGTCGGTGCCACCGGAGGTGATCTTCAGCTTGGCCGCCTTGGCGATCACCGCCGCGTCGCCGGACATGTACCACGCCTTCTTGTTCTCGATCTTGGCATCGCCCTCGTAGGTGGGGGACGCGGCGGTCACCCCGGGCGTCGCCCGGACCTGCTGCGCGGCCTCGGCGCTGATGCCGCCCGCGCCCTGGACCTCGACGAGGTAGTCGGCGCCGAACTGCGCGTCGACCTGCTCGTCGATCGAGGCCCGCATCGTCGCGCCCAGCACGTTGACCGTGGTGATCAGCGCCAGCCCGATCATCAGCGCGGCGGCGGTGGCGGCGGTGCGGCGCGGGTTGCGCAGGGCGTTCTGCCGCGCGAGGCGCCCGGGCGGGCCCATCAGCCGCGCGAACGGCGCGCCGAGCACCTTCATGACCGGCACGCTGATCACCGGGGCGAGCATGGCGACGCCGATGAAGACCGCGAACGCGCCCGCGCCCACCGGCACCGCCGGGTTCCCGCCGTTCCCGGCGAGGCCGGCGCCGATGAGGCCCGCGCCCACGAGGGTGAGCAGGGAGCCGAGCGCGATCCGGATCCGCAGCGACCGCTGGGGGAGCGCGACGTCGTCGCGCATCGCCGCCACCGGCGGGATCTTCGCGGCGCGGCGGGCCGGGAAGTAGGCCGACACGACCGTCACCACGATGCCCACCGCGTACGCCCAGATCACCGGGGTCGCGGTGAAGGTCAGCCCGCCGGCCCCGGCGTCGCCCATCTGCGTCTGCAGCAGGGAGGCCAGGCCGGCGCCGGCCGCGAGGCCGAGGGTGGAGCCCACCACGCCCACCGCCACGGCCTCGCCGATCACCGCGCGCGTCACCTGGCCGCGGGCCGCGCCGATCGCGCGCAGCAGCGCCAGCTCGCGGGTCCGCTGCGCGACCAGCATCGAGAACGTGTTGAAGATGATGAACGACCCGACGAAGATCGAGATGAGCGCGAACACGAGCAGGAACGTGCGGAAGAAGCTCATCATCGCGGCGATGTCGCTCTTGGACTCCTCGCGGAGCTTCTCTCCGGTGACGGCCTCCAGGTTCTGCGGCAGCGCCTTGGCGACCCGGTCGCGCAGCTCGCTCTGGGACGGGCCGGTGGAGCCCATCTCGATGTCGCTGAAGTAGCCGGGCTTCAGCATCAGCCGCTGCGCCGTCGGGGTGTCGAAACCGGTGAGGGTCGCGCCCATGAGGTTCCCGGCGTCGACCAGCCCGACGATCCGCATGCGGGCGGGCGGCCCGGCGGTGATGACCCGGGTGGTGTCGCCGACCGCGAGCTTGCCCTTCTCCGCGGTCTTGGCGTCGATGACGACCTCGTCCGGCCCCTGCGGGGCGCGGCCCGACGCCAGGTCGTAGGTCCCGCCCGTCGCCCAGTTCGTTCCGATCTGGGGCGGCCCGTCCTGCGCCGTCCCGACGATCTTCCCGTCCTTGCCGACGACGGCGGCGTACCCGTTGACGTTGCCCTTGGGGTCCTTGACGCCGTCGATGCCCTGCAGGGTCTTCAGCACGGTCGCCGGGACCGGCTGCGCCGCCATCTCGTCGTCGTCGCCCTCGATGACCTTCTTGGCCCGCACGTCGACCGCCACGTTCGTGCCGATCCGGCTGAACAGGTCGTCGAACTGCTTGTTCATGCTGTCGGTGAAGATCAGTGTGCCGGCCACGAACGCGACGCCGAGGATCACCGCGACGGCCGTCAGCACCAGCCTGATCTTGTGCGCCGCGAGGTTGCGGAGCGTGACCTTGCCCATCATCGCGCCGACACCCCGGATTCGGGCGTGCTCGCGGGACGGGTGTTGTGGCCGCCGGCGTCGAAGCCCTTCATGCGCTCCAGCACCCGCTCGGCGGTCGGCTCGGTCATGGTGTCGACGATCTGACCGTCGGACAGGAACAGCACCTGGTCGGCGTAGGCGGCCGCGGACGGGTCGTGGGTGACCATCACGATGGTCTGCCCCATCCGCCGCACCGAGTCGCGCAGGAAGCCGAGGACCTCGGCGCCCGAGCGCGAGTCCAGGTTCCCGGTCGGCTCGTCCGCGAAGATGATCTCGGGGCGGGACGCCAGGGCCCGGGCGCACGCCACCCGCTGCTGCTGGCCGCCCGACAGCTCGGTGGGACGGTGCTTGAGCCGCGGCCGCAGCCCCACCGTGTCGATCACCGCGTCCAGCCACTCCTTGTCGGCCTTGCGGCCCGCGATGTCCATCGGCAGCGTGATGTTCTCCAGCGCGGTCAGGGTCGGCACCAGGTTGAACGCCTGGAAGATGAAGCCGATCTTGTCGCGGCGCAGCCGGGTGAGCTGCTTGTCCTTGAGCCGGGTCAGCTCGGTGTCGCCGATGAGGACCTGTCCGGAGTCCACCGAGTCCAGCCCCGCCATGCAGTGCATCAGGGTGGACTTGCCGGATCCGGAGGGGCCCATGATCGCGGTGAACCGGCCGCGGGGAATGCCGACGGTGACCGCGTCGAGCGCGACCACCTGGGCGTCGCCGCGCCCGTACACCTTCGCGATCTGCTGGGTTCGAGCGGCGAAGTCGCCCGCCCCGGGCGCGTGCTCCGCGCCGGCGGTCGATGGGGCGGTGTTCGTCACGTGTACTCCCGTGGGTGAGTGAGCAGGAATGCGTCCGGACCGCGCCGTGCCCCCGGCGATCCGACTCCCAAAACCCTAGAAGTCGAACAAAGCGGTTTCCTGGACCCCAGGAATGGACTTGCCCGTCCACCCACGGCAGGAGAAGCCCGCCCTCCGTCGTCCTACCGGAGTAGGCCTCCGCCGCCGAAAGCCAGGGGCGCCTCAGGGAACGACCCTGAAACCGGCGCCCCGGCCCGCGCGTCAGCTCTGGCCGGGCCTGCTCAGCCCCGTCTCGTACGCGTACACCACGGCCTGCACGCGGTCGCGCAGGCCGAGCTTGGCCAGGACGTTGCCGACGTGCGTCTTCACCGTGGTCTCGCTCACCACGAGCTCCGCCGCGATCTCGGCGTTGGACTGGCCGCGGGCCACGTGCGACAGCACCTCGCGCTCGCGCTCGGTCAGGGTGTCCAGCCCGGGCGGGGGCGAGGCGTCCCGGACGGCAGGCAGCCGGCTGGCGAACTTGTCCAGCAGGCGTCGCGTCACCGACGGCGCCACGATCGCGTCGCCCGCCGCCACGATGCGGATCGCCTGCACCAGGTCCTCCGGCGGGGAGTCCTTGAGCAGGAACCCGCTGGCGCCCGCCCGGACCGCCTCGATGACGTACTCGTCCAGGTCGAACGTCGTCAGGATCAGCACCCTGGGGTCGTGCGAGGCCGCGCCCTCACGGATGATCCGGCGGGTCGCCTCGATGCCGTCCACCCCCGGCATCCGGATGTCCATCAGCACCACGTCCGGCAGCAGCGACCGGGTCAGCTCCACCGCCACCGCGCCGTCGCCGGCCTCCCCGACGACGGCGATGTCCGCCTCCGCCTCCAGGATGAGCCGGAAACCCGTCCGCAGCAGCGGCTGGTCGTCGACGAGCAGCACCCGTACCGCGGTCATCGGGCAGCCCCCGCCGGTCGCCGTCCCGGACCGTTCATCGTTGCGCTCCTCGCCCTCACCGGACCGCCGCGGACGCGGCGCTCCTGCCCCAACCTACGGCCTCGCACGGCTCACGGCTCCAGCGGGAACCGGGCCCGCACGCCGAATCCGCCGCCGACCCGCGGCCCGATCTTCAACTCGCCACCGTACAGCGCGACCCGCTCGTACATGCCGACCAGGCCGTGCCCCGGATTGTCCCCGTTGTCGGCCATGAACGTCGCCGTTCCGTGCCCGTCGTCCTCGATCTCCACCGTCAGGTCGCTGTCGCCGTAGTACAGCCGCACCCAGGACCGCGCCTGCGGCCCCGCGTGCTTCAGCGTGTTCGTCAGCGCCTCCTGGATCAGCCGGAACGCCGCCACGTCCACGCCGGGGGACGGCGACCGCGCCTCGCCCTCCATCCACAGCTGGACCGACAGACCCGTCTCCCGCACGTGCTCCAGCAGCTCGCCGAGGTCGCCGAGGCCCGGCTGCGGCGCCAGCTCCCGGCCCGCCCGCTCGGGATCGCGGTCCGTGCGCAGCACGCCGACGATCCGCCGCATCTCGCTCAGCGCGGTCCGCCCGACCTCCTCGATCGTCGACATCGCCTCGCGCGCGCTGCCGGGGTCCCGGTCGATGATCCGCCGCGCGGCGCCCGCCTGCACCGTCATCACGCTCACGT
Organism: Actinomadura sp. NPDC023710; assembly: GCF_040639875.1. Lineage (NCBI taxonomy): Bacteria > Bacillati > Actinomycetota > Actinomycetes > Streptosporangiales > Thermomonosporaceae > Actinomadura > Actinomadura sp. NPDC023710. The sequence continues at coordinate 96,647 of NZ_JBFAGB010000008.1, read as the reverse complement.
GGTGCGCCACGACGTCGTGCAGCTCCCGCGCGATCCGGGACCGCTCCTCCACGCGGGCGGCCCGCGCGTCGGTGCCGCGCGCCCGCTCCAGCCGGGCCGCCCGGTCCTCCAGCTCGGCGAAGTACGCCCGGCGCAGCCGCAGGTTGCGGCCCAGCACCCACACGCCGATCACCAGCGCGCAGTCGGTGAACAGCACCTCCGGCGCCACCGATATCGGCAGCACCAGCAGGGAGGTGAGGAAGTAGGCGAACGCCGTCGCGCCGCCGAGCGCGCTCTGCGCCAGCCCCCGGTGCGCCGCCACGCTGTAGACGGCGATCAGGAACGCCACGACGTCCGGCACCGACGGCGGGTAGTGCGCCAGCGTCATCACCAGTTCACCGCCGATGATGAACAGCAGCACCGGCACCGGATGGCGGCGGCGCCACGTCAGCGCCATCGTCACCGCGGTGACCAGCAGCCCGTCCCAGACGTCCGGCGACCGGAAGTGCTCGAAGCCGTCGCCGGCGGGCAGCCTCTCCAGGAACAGCTGTGGCAGCCCCACCGCCAGCACGCCCAGCGCGAGCAACGCGTCGGCCGCCATCGGGCGCGCGTGCAGCCAGGCGCGGACGGCTTGGAGACCACGGATGCGGGGTGACACGACACTCACCCTAGGAGGCCGCGGCAGGTCCCGAGCCCTCCTGAACGCGGATCCGCGGTCCTCCCCAAGGATGACCCGGCCGCGCCGGGGGCGCTACTAGAGATCGTCGTGCTCCCGCGCCCCGGCCCCGGCGCGCGGGTCGGCCCGTCTGGCCTCCTCCAGGTCGGCGGGGGAGGGGCGGTTCACGGGCGCCGCGGGCAGCGGCGGGGGAGTGCCGCCGAACTCAGGGCAGCGCTCCTTGTGGTCGCACCAGTCGCACAGCCGCCCCGAGCGCGCCCGCCACTCGCCGGTCTCCATCGCCCGCCGGATCGCCTGCCACAGCGCCTCCACCTTGCGCTGCGTGGCGCGCAGGTCGGCCTCGTCCGGCTCGTAGCGCAGGATCTCGCCGTTGCCCAGGTACATCAGCTGCAGCAGCCGCGGCACCCGGCCGCGAAGCCGCCACAGCACCAGCGCGTAGAACTTCATCTGGAACAGGGCCCGCGCCTCGAAGTCGGCCCGCGGAGCCGTCCCGGTCTTGTAGTCCACGATCCGCACGTCGCCGCTGGGTGCCACGTCGACGCGGTCGATGTACCCGCGCAGCTTCAGCCCCGAGTCGAGCACCGTCTCCACGAACAGCTCGCGCTCGGCCGGCTCGAGGCGGCGCGGGTCCTCCAGGGTGAAGTACCGCTCGACCATCCGCCGTGCCTGCGCCAGCCACTCGGCGTGCTCGGCCTCGCCGTCGGCGCCGTCCTCGAACAGCTCGGCCAGCTCCGGCTCGGCCTCCAGCAGCCGGTCCCATTCCGGCGCCAGCATCTCCAGTGCCGCCGCCGGCGTCCGCGCCCCGGTCGGCAGGTCGAACAGCCGCTCCAGCACCGCGTGCACCAGCGTCCCCCGCACGGCCGCGGCGCTCGGCCGCTCCGGGATCCGGTCGATCACCCGGAACCGGTACAGCAGCGGGCACGTCATGAAATCGCCCGCCCGCGACGGCGACAACGACCCGACCACCACCGCCGCGTCCCCCGCGCCTCCGCCCGCCTCCGCCGTGCGCGCGGACGGTACGGACGCCCTGCTTCCCGCTCCGATGCCATCCGCCTCGGTGCTGCCCGCCTCGGTCGTCGTCATGGCACAGCAGCGTAGGTGACACCCCCGACGGAAATCCCGCACCCGCCGCCGCGCGCCCGGCGGAGGCCCGGTACCGCCGCCGGGGCCGTAGCATCGGGGGCGTGACACACAGCGCGCCCCCGACCGAGGACAGGACCCCGGCCGGCGGCCCCGGGCCCGACGACGACCGCCCCGCACGCCCCGGCCTGCTCATGGGCCGCCTGTTCGGCGTGCCCGTCTACGTCTCGCCCAGCTGGTTCCTGGTCGCGGTTCTCGTCACCGTCATGTTCGAGGGCCAGGTCCACGACGTCGTCAGCCCCCCGCTCAGCTACCTCGTCGCCTTCACCTACGCCGTCCTGCTCTACGGCTCGGTGTTCGTCCACGAACTGAGCCACGCCGTCACCGCGCGCGCCTTCGGCCTTCCCGTCCGATCCGTCACCCTCCACATCCTCGGCGGGGAGACCTCCATCGAGCGCGAGGCCCCCACCCCCGCCCGCGAGTTCCTCATCGCCTTCGCCGGGCCGCTGGTGAACCTCGTCCTCGCCGGGCTCGGGCTGCTCGTCCACGCCGTCGTCCCCCTGCCCGAGGTCGCGCTGCTGCTCGTCGAGGCCCTCACCTTCGCCAACCTCCTGGTCGGGCTGTTCAACCTGCTGCCCGGCCTCCCGCTGGACGGCGGCCGCCTCGTGCGCGCCGTCGTCTGGAAGGTCACCGGACGCAGCCGCAGTGGCGGCGTCTTCGCCGGCTGGGTCGGCCGCGGCGTCGCCATCGCCTGCCTCGTCGCCGGTGCCTACCTCGCCACCTACAACACCGGCGAGGGCGGCGGCATCGGCTGGCTCGCCCTGCTGTGGTCGGCCCTGGTCGCCTCCTTCATCTGGGTCGGCGCCACGCAGGCCATCCGCGCCGAGCGCGTCCGCGACCGCATCCCGCTGCTGTCCGCGCGCCGCCTCGCCCGCCGCGCCACCCTCGTCACCGCCGACGTCCCGCTCGCCGAGGCCGTCCGCCGCGCCCGCGAGGACCAGGCCGGCGCCATCGTCATCGCCGACCACGACGGAAGGCCCCTCGGCCTCGTCAGCGAGAAGGCCGTCACCGCCACCCCCGAGCACCGCCGCCCCTGGGTCAGCGCGGGCGACGTGTCGCGGGGCGTCGACGACGGCCTCACCCTGCCCGCCGACCTGTCCGGCGAGGAGCTGGTCGAGGCACTGCGCCGCGCGCCCGCCTCGGAGTACCTTCTCGTGGAGCCCGACGGTGGCGTCTACGGCGTCCTCGCGGTCGCCGACGTCGACCGTGCCTTCGCCGGCATCTGACCCGCTCCCGCGGGGCGCCGCCGCGGCCCGACCTGCCCGCGCCCGCCGCTAGCCTTGACCTCCATGAGCGAACCCCGACCCGACGGCCCCGCCCCCTCGCCCGGCCGCATCCCCCACGGCCCGTTCCGCCCCGGCGACCAGGTTCAGCTCACCGACCCCAAGGGCCGGATCAACACCATCACGCTCCAGCCCGGCAAGGTCTACCACTCGCACAAGGGCTCGGTCCCCCACGACGACATGATCGGCAGCCCCGAGGGGAGCGTCTTCCGCTCCACCGGCGGCATCGAGTACCTGGCCTTCCGCCCGCTGCTCGCCGACTTCACCCTCCGCATGCCGCGCGGCGCCGCCGTCGTCTACCCCAAGGACGCCGCCCAGATCATCGCGATGGCCGACATCTTCCCCGGCGCCCGCGTGGTCGAGGCCGGCGCCGGGTCCGGGGCCCTCAGCTGCTTCCTGCTGCGCGCCGTCGGCGAGCGCGGCCTCGTCTCCTCCTACGAGCGCCGGCCCGACTTCGCCGACATCGCCCGCGCCAACGTCGAGAAGTTCTTCGGCGGGCCCCACCCCGCCTGGCGCCTCACCGTCGGCTCCCTGGAGGACGCCCTCGCCGAGGCCGACGTCGACCGCGTCGTGCTGGACATGCTCGCGCCCTGGGAGACCCTCGACGCCGTCGCCAAGGCCCTCGTCCCCGGGGGCATGGTCTGCGCCTACATCGCCACCACCACCCAGATGTCGCGGGTCGTCGAGGACCTGCGCTCCCACGGCCGGTTCGCCGAGCCCTACGCCTTCGAGACGATGCTGCGCTCCTGGCACGTCGACGGGCTCGCCGTCCGGCCCGACCACCGCATGGTCGGCCACACCGGTTTCCTCGTCACCGCGCGGCGCCTCGCCGACGGAGTGGCCCCGCCCGCCCGGCGCCGCCGTCCCGCGAAGGGCGCCCACCCCGTGACCGGCGACGCCGCGCCCACGCCCGGCGCCGCGCCCGGGGATCCCGCCGAGTCCTAGATCACATTCCGTCGGCGCCCCTCCACCGGACTCGGCAAACGCCGTGCCACGACACGCCCGGCATGCCGAACCCGCAGGTCCAGACGTCGTAAGCCCCCGACCCCCGCCACCCCCACAGAACCCCTGCCAACCCTCCCGGAAGACCCCCGCACGACACGAACACCGAATGGGCAGGTTACGGAAGCCCTCCAGATAGGTAGGGTCTCAGTAGGTCGTCGGCTCTCTTCGTGAGGAGGTGGCGGGGCGTGGCCGCTCGTGACGATGCTGGGGCGCGCAGGGCGCAGCACGAAAAGGAGGTCAGGGACCTCCAGACGCAGATTTCCTTCCTGGAGGAGGAGATCTCCGTGCTGCGCCGGAAGCTCGCGGAATCCCCGCGCCAAGTACGTGTGCTGGAAGAACGCCTCCATGAGGCACAGGCCAACCTGGCCGCGGTAACCGGTCAGAACGAGCGTCTCGTAGCGACCCTCAAAGAGGCTCGCGAACAGATCGTGGCGCTCAAGGAGGAGGTCGACAGGCTCGCACAACCACCTTCCGGGTTCGGTGTCTTCCTGGACGCGCGCGACGATGGAACGGTCGACATCTTCACCGGCGGGCGCAAGCTGCGTGTCAACGTCAGCCCGGCCGTCGACGTCGACGAACTTCAGCGCGGCCAGGAGGTCATGCTCAACGAGGCCCTCAACATCGTCGAGGCGCTGAAGTTCGAGGAGCAGGGCGAGGTCGTCATGCTCAAGGAGCTCTTCGACGACGGCGAGCGCGCCCTGGTCATCGCGCACGCCGACGAGGAGCGCGTCGTCAAGCTCGCCGAGCCGCTGCGCGGCGTCCCGCTGCGGGCGGGCGACTCCCTGATGCTCGAACCGAGGTCCGGTTACGCCTACGAGAAGATCCACAAGGCGGAGGTCGAGGAGCTCGTCCTCGAAGAGGTCCCCGACATCTCCTACAACGAGATCGGCGGCCTCGGATCGCAGATCGAGATGATCCGCGACGCGGTGGAGCTGCCCTACCTGCACGCCGACCTGTTCCGCGAGCACCAGCTGCGGCCGCCCAAGGGCGTGCTGCTCTACGGTCCGCCCGGCTGCGGCAAGACGCTCATCGCCAAGGCCGTCGCGAACTCGCTCGCCAAGCAGGTCGCGGAGAAGACCGGCCAGGAGGGCAAGAGCTTCTTCCTCAACATCAAGGGCCCCGAGCTGCTGAACAAGTACGTCGGCGAGACCGAGCGGCACATCCGCCTGGTCTTCCAGCGGGCCCGCGAGAAGGCGTCCGCCGGGACCCCGGTCATCGTGTTCTTCGACGAGATGGACTCCATCTTCCGCACCCGCGGCTCGGGGGTCTCCTCCGACGTCGAGAACACCATCGTCCCTCAGCTGCTCAGCGAGATCGACGGCGTCGAGGGCCTGGAGAACGTCATCGTGATCGGCGCGTCCAATCGCGAGGACATGATCGACCCCGCGATCCTGCGGCCGGGCCGGCTGGACGTCAAGATCAAGATCGAGCGGCCGGACGCCGAGGCCGCCAAGGACATCTTCTCCAAGTACATCCTCCACGGACTGCCGCTGCACCCCGACGACCTCAAGGAGCACGGCGGTTCCACCGAGGCCACCGTCGAGGCGATGATCCAGCGCACCGTCGAGCGCATGTACACCGAGAGCGAGGAGAACCGCTTCCTGGAGGTCACCTACGCCAACGGGGACAAGGAAGTCCTGTTCTTCAAGGACTTCAACTCCGGCGCGATGATCCAGAACATCGTCGACCGCGCCAAGAAGATGGCCATCAAGCAGTTCCTCGACACCGGCCAGAAGGGCCTGCGGGTCACTCACCTGCTGGCCGCCTGCGTCGACGAGTTCAGTGAGAACGAGGACCTGCCCAACACCACCAACCCCGACGACTGGGCCCGCATCTCCGGCAAGAAGGGCGAGCGGATCGTCTACATCCGCACGCTCGTCTCCGGGACCAAGGGCTCCGAGGCCGGACGCTCCATCGACACCGTCGCCAACACCGGCCAGTACCTGTAACCCCCGGCCTTGACGCACACGCGCGGCGGTCCCTGCACACAGGGGCCGCCGTGCGGGTGTGCCACGCCACGAGCGCCGCGAACAGCGGGCCCCATGACTCCACCCTCCCGGCCCCGATAGGCTCGACGATATGAGTGTGCGGCGGGTGATGGGCATCGAGACCGAGTACGGCATCTCCGTACCCGGGCAGCCAGGGGCCAACGCGATGGTGACCTCCTCCCAGGTCGTCAACGCCTACCTGGCGGCGTCGGCGGCACGGGCCCGCAGGGCCCGCTGGGACTTCGAGGAGGAGAACCCGCTCCGAGACGCCCGCGGCTTCGACCTCGCCCGCGAGGTCGCCGATCCCACGCAGCTCACCGACGAGGACCTCGGCCTCGCCAACGTCATCCTCACCAACGGCGCCCGGCTCTACGTCGACCACGCCCACCCCGAGTACTCGGCGCCCGAGTGCACCAACCCGCTCGACGCCGTCATCTGGGACAAGGCGGGCGAGCGCGTGATGGCCGACGCAGCGCGGCGCGCCGCGCTCGTCCCCGGCACCCACCCCATCCAGCTCTACAAGAACAACACCGACAACAAGGGCGCCTCCTACGGCTGCCATGAGAACTACCTCATGCGCCGCGAGACGCCCTTCGCCGACATCGTCCGGCACCTCACCCCGTTCTTCGTCTCCCGCCAGGTCGTCTGCGGCGCCGGCCGCGTCGGCATCGGCGTGGACGGCCGCGGCGACGGCTTCCAGATCAGCCAGCGCGCCGACTTCTTCGAGGTCGAGGTGGGGCTGGAGACCACCCTCAAGCGGCCGATCATCAACACCCGCGACGAGCCCCACGCCGACCCCGAGAAGTACCGGCGGCTGCACGTCATCATCGGCGACGCCAACATGGCCGAGCTGTCCACCTACCTCAAGCTCGGCACCACCTCGCTCGTCCTCGCCATGATCGAGGACGGCTTCCTCACCGTCGACCTCTCGGTCGACATGCCCGTCGCCGCGCTCCGGGCGGTCTCCCACGACCCGTCCTGCAAGCACCTGCTCACGCTGCGCGACGGCCGGAAGATGACCGCGGTCCAGCTCCAGATGGAGTACCTGGAGCAGTCGCGCAAGTACGTCGAGGACCGGTTCGGCGTGGACGTGGACGAGATGACCAAGGACGTCCTCGACCGCTGGGAGTCCGTCCTGCACCGCCTCGGCGACGACCCGATGCAGCTGTCCCGCGAGCTCGACTGGGTCGCCAAGCTGTCCCTGCTGGAGGGCTACCGCAGCCGCGACGGCCTCGACTGGTCCCACCCGCGCCTGCAGCTCGTCGACCTGCAGTACACCGACATCCGGCCCGACAAGGGCCTCTACAACCGCCTGGTGGACCGCGGCCGCATCGACCGGGTCGTCACCGAGGCGCAGGTCCAGGCCGCCGTCGAGGACCCGCCGGAGGACACCCGGGCCTACTTCCGGGGCCGCTGCCTGCGCCAGTACGCCGAGTCCGTCGCCGCGGCCTCCTGGGATTCGGTGATCTTCGACGTCCCCGGCCGGGAGTCGCTGCAGCGCGTGCCCACCCTGGAGCCCCTGCGCGGCACCAAGCAGCACGTGGGCGCCCTCCTGGACCGCTGCCGCACCGCCGCGGACCTCGTGGCCACCCTGACCGGCCAGGGCTGAACGGGGCCGAGGGCGCCGCACACGCGCCTGAGGGCCCCGCTCGCGCGTCCGCCGGACGGCTGGACGGTCCGAGCACGGCCGGCGCCACCGAACGGCCGTGCCGGGTAACGGGCCGGTTTCGTGGCCGCTTTGCCCGTTTCGGTGGGCGGTGGACCGGCGATAACCCGAGCATGCCCCCGGTCCTCGGGCGGAGACGGCGAAACGGACCCGAGAGTTCCGCGCACCGTCGAAGATCGGAGATAGGGTCGGAGGCACCGGCAGAGCGGAGGTACGGAATGGCCACGAAGGACACCGGCGGTCAGAAGCAGACCACCCGGCGCACGGAAGAGGTCGAGGAGACCGAGGCCACGACCACCGAGGACGTGCAGGAGCGCCAGGAGAAGCTCACCGACGACGTGGACTCGATCCTGGACGAAATAGACGAGGTGCTGGAAGAGAACGCCGAGGACTTCGTCCGCGCCTATATCCAAAAGGGCGGACAGTGAACCCCGAATCGGGCGGATCGGCCACATAGCGAATCGCCGTTTCTCCGGAGCGGAACTCCAACTTGACACGGTAGTGAGGACATGGGTGGGCCCGGCGGCCCGCCCATGTTCGTGTGTCCGTGCTCGTGCGCGCCGGGCGCGGGCGCGCCGGGTTCGCCGTGGGCTGATCGGACCGGTGATCGGGCGGCATGCGCGCGGGCGACCTTGAACAGTAGGGTCGTAGAGTCCGCGCCGGTGGGATTGTCGAAGCCGGCGCCATGGTGGAGGGGAAGGGAGTCGCGTGGCGTCCCACGATTCGCACACCGGACGTCTGCCGGGGTTGTTCGCGAGCCCGGATACGTCGTCGTTCACGGAGTTCCTCGGGGCGTACTCGCCGGAGCTGCTGCCCGGCAGGCGGACGCCGCCGTCCTCGCGGGCGGGCGAGGACATCCCGCACGGGACGACGATCGTCGCGGTCGGATTCCCCGGCGGGGTGGTGATGGCGGGCGACCGGCGGGCGACGGCGGGCAACGTCATCGCGCAGCGCGACATCGAGAAGGTCTTCCGGGCCGACGAGTTCTCCGCGATCGCGATCGCCGGCACGGCCGGGATCGGGATCGAGATGGTCCGGCTGTTCCAGGTGGAGCTCGAGCACTACGAGAAGCGCGAGGGCCGGACGCTGTCGGTCGAGGGCAAGGCGAACCGCCTGGCGACGATGGTGCGGCAGAACCTGGCGATGGCGATGCAGGGACTGGCGGTGGTGCCGCTCTTCGCGGGCTACGACGAGGAGCGGAACGAGGGGCGGATCTTCTCCTACGACCCGGCGGGCGGCCGCTACGAGGAGCGCGACTTCCACTCGATCGGCTCGGGGTCGGTCTTCGCGCGCGGCGCCCTGAAGAAGCTCTACCGGCCCGAACTGTCGGCGCAGGACGCCGCGCTGGTGTGCGTCCAGGCGCTGTACGACGCGGCCGACGACGACTCGGCGACGGGCGGGCCCGACCTGACGCGCCGGATCTTCCCCGTGGTGGCGTCGGTGACGGCGGACGGGTACCACCGGTTCGGCGAGGACGAGGTGGGCGCGCTGGCGCAGGCCGTCGTCGACGCACGTTACGACTCGCCGGGCGGCCCGACCGCCCCGCTGCGATAGAAGGGATCCAGACCGGTGTCCATGCCGTTCTACGTGTCGCCCGAACAGCAGATGAAGGACAAGGCGGACTACGCGCGCAAGGGCATCGCGCGCGGCCGCAGCGTCGTGGTCCTGCAGTACGACGACGGCATCCTGTTCGTGGCGGACAACCCGTCGCGAGCGCTGCACAAGATCAGTGAGATCTACGACCGGATCGCGTTCGCCGCGGTGGGGAAGTACAACGAGTTCGAGAACCTGCGGCTCGGGGGCGTCCGCTACGCCGACATCAACGGCTACCAGTACGACCGCCGCGACGTGACGGCGCGGGGCCTGGCGAACGTGTACGCGCAGTCGCTCGGGACGATCTTCACCGAGACCAACAAGCCGTACGAGGTTGAGTTGGTCGTCGCGGAGGTGGGCGACGACGCCGACACCGACCAGATCTACCGGCTGACGTTCGACGGCTCGGTCGCCGACGAGCACGGCTACGTCGCCATGGGCGGGCAGGCCGAGGCGGTGGCGCAGTCGCTGAAGGACGGCTACCAGGAGGGCTCCTCGCTGGCGGACGCGCTGCGCACGGCCGTGCGGGCGCTGGAGGCCCAGGACTCCGACCGGCACCTGGAGGCGACCTCGCTGGAGGTCGCGGTGCTGGACCGCAATCGCGAGCACCGGCTGTTCAAGCGGCTCTCGGCGGCGCGGATCGGGGACCTGCTCGCCGCGGAGGACTCCGCGTCCGGCACCACCTCCGGCGACGAGGACTCCGGGTCCGGCGGTACCACCGGCGGAACGGCCTCCTCGTCCGGCGCGGACGAGGACTGACGCGCGGGCGGGCGGGCCGCCTGACGGCGCCCCTGCCTGCCGAAACGGGCCCGCGGCGTTCCGGGCGCCTTGCGGCGCGGCGGCCGCGTTCGCCGGAAACGGTGGGTCGAGAGACTGCCAAGTGACGGCCGCGCCGCATAGGGTCTTGGTGTGGACAGGCGCATCTTCGGGCTTGAGAACGAGTACGGCGTCACCTGCACCTTCCGCGGGCAGCGGCGGTTGTCACCGGACGAGGTGGCGCGCTATCTGTTCCGCAGGGTCGTGTCGTGGGGCCGTAGCAGCAACGTGTTCCTTCGCAACGGGGCTCGGCTCTACCTGGACGTGGGGAGCCATCCGGAATACGCGACGCCGGAGTGCGACAGCGTCGTCGACCTGGTGACGCATGACAAGGCGGGCGAGCGGATCCTGGAGGGCCTTCTGGTCGACGCCGAGCGGCGGCTCCGCGAGGAGGGCATCGCCGGCGACATCTACCTGTTCAAGAACAACACCGACTCGGCCGGCAACTCCTACGGCTGCCACGAGAACTACCTGGTGGGGCGGCACGGCGAGTTCGGACGGCTCGCGGACGTGCTGATCCCGTACCTGGTGACGCGGCAGATCATCTGCGGCGCCGGCAAGGTCCTGCAGACGCCCCGCGGCGCGGTGTACTGCGTGTCGCAGCGGGCGGAGCACATCTGGGAGGGCGTGTCGTCGGCGACGACGCGGTCCCGTCCGATCATCAACACCCGTGACGAGCCGCACGCGGACGCCGAGCGGTTCCGCCGCCTGCACGTGATCGTCGGCGACTCGAACATGAGCGAGACGACGATGCTGCTCAAGGTCGGCGCGACCGACCTGGTGCTGCGGATGATCGAGGCCGGGGTGGTGATGCGCGACCTCACCCTGGAGAACCCGATCCGGGCGATCCGCGAGGTCAGCCACGACATGACGGGCCGCCGGAAGGTGCGGCTGGCCAACGGCCGCGAGGCCAGCTCGCTGGAGATCCAGAAGGAGTACTACGGCAAGGCGCGCGACTTCGTGGACGCGCGAGGCGGCGACGCGACGGCCAAGCGGGTGCTGGAGCTGTGGGAGCGGACGCTGCGCGCGGTGGAGACCGGCGACCTGGACCTGGTCTCGCGCGAGATCGACTGGGTGATCAAGTACAAGCTGATCGAGCGGTACCGGCGCAAGTACGACCTGCCGCTGTCGTCGCCGCGCGTGGCCCAGCTCGACCTCACCTACCACGACGTGCACCGCGACCGCGGCCTGTACTACCTGCTGGAGAAGCGGGCGTCCGTCGACCGGGTGTCGCGCGACCTCGACATCTTCGAGGCGAAGTCGGTGCCGCCGCAGACGACGCGGGCGCGGCTGCGGGGCGAGTTCATCCGCAAGGCGCAGGAGAAGCGGCGCGACTTCACGGTGGACTGGGTCCATCTGAAGCTGAACGACCAGGCGCAGCGCACGGTGCTGTGCAAGGACCCGTTCCGCTCCGTGGACGAGCGCGTCGACAAGCTCATCGCCGGCATGTAGGGCGCGGGGCACGGCGGTCCCGGGGGCGCGTCCCGGACCGCGCGGGACGACACGCGCACGGCAGGTTACCGGCAGGTCACCTGGGCGGTAGGGTGAGCGCGCAGTAGCGCTCACCACCCCCGAAGGACCCCCGTATGCGCCGTCGTGTTCGGTTCCTCCCCGCGGCCGTCGTGCTCGCCCTGCCGCTCGTGCTGTCCGCCGCCTGCTCGGGCGGCGGCGTGGACGTCGAGGTGAGCGGGGACTTCGGGAAGCTGCCGCAGGTGAAGTTCCCCAAGGGGGCGCCCGGCGACTCCTTCGCGGTGAAGACCGTCAGGAAGGGCGGGGGAACGGCGGCGCGCAAGGGCGACCTCGTCGTGGCCGACTACGTCGGCTACCGGTGGAACAAGGGCGGGCGCAAGCTGCTGGCCAGCAGCTACTCCAAGGGCGAGCCGGGCGCGTTCCCCACCGGCCGGCTGGTGCCCGGCCTCACCAAGGCGTTCGAGGGAGTGCGGCCGGGATCGCGGGTGGTGACCCGGATCCCGCCCAAGGACGGCTTCGGCGACGAGGGCGACCCGAAGCACCAGGTGGGCGGCGACGACACGCTGGTGTACGTCCTGGACGTCCGGGCGGTGTACCCCCGGACGGCGGGCCCGCACGGCGCGCGGCAGGCTCCGCTGGACGAGCCGGGGCTGCCGAAGGTGGCGGACGCGGCGGCGGGGCAGGCGCCGGCGGTGACGATGCCGCGCTCGGCCCCGCCGAAGGGCCTCCAGGTCCGGACACTGGTCAAGGGGAACGGCCCGGCCGTGCGCAAGGGCCAGCTGGTGGCGCTGCAGTACGGCGGGTACTTCTGGCGCGACGGGAAGATGTTCAACTCCTCCTGGTCGGAGGGCCACCCGTTCGGGGCGATGATCGGGACCGGCCAGGTCATGAAGGGCTGGGACCAGGGCCTGGTGGGCCAGCGGGTGGGCGGCCGCGTGCTGCTGGTGGTGCCACCGGCCCTCGGGTACGGGGCGAAGGGGCTGGCGCAGTTCGGCATCAAGGGCAACGACACGCTGGTGTTCGTCGTGGACCTGCTGGGCGCGCACTGAGCCGCGCGCTCTAAGTCGAGTTCCCGTCGTTCTTAGAATGGCGGGATGGAGGACATCGACGCGATCGCGCTGCTGCAGGACCCGGTGCGGCGGCGGCTGTACGAGTTCGTCGCGGCGCAGGGCCGCGAGGTGGGGCGGGGCGAGGCCGCCGAGGCGGCCGGCGTCGCGCGGACCCTGGCGGCGTTCCACCTGGACAAGCTGGTCGACGCCGGGCTGCTGGAGGCCGGCAGCAGGCGGCTGACGGGGCGGTCGGGCCCCGGGGCGGGACGCCCGGCGAAGGTGTACCGGCGCTCGGCGGCGGAGCGGGACGTGTCGCTGCCCGCCCGCGACTACCGGACGGCGGCGGGGCTGCTGGCCGAGGCGGCCGAGACGGCGGGTCTCGACATGGAGCTCCAGGACGCGGCCCGCCGCAGGGGACGGGCGCTGCGCGGCCAGGGCGCCCCCTTCGACGACCTGGACCAGCTGGCGGACGTGCTGGCCGGCCGCGGCTACGAACCCGTCTTGGACGACGACGGCGCCGTCCTGCGCATGCGCAACTGCCCCTTCCACACGGTCGCCGAGCAGTTCCCGCCGCTCGTCTGCGGGATGAACCTGGCGCTGCTCGAAGGGCTGGTGGAGGGCTCGCGGGTCCGGGTCCGGATGGATCCGCGGCCCGGCTGGTGCTGCGTCGCGGCCGCTCCTTCTAAAAACAATGAACATTGACATAGAAGTGGGGAGCGTGGTGGGGTGAGCCCATGAGCACACGGACCCGGTACCACCTCGCCCAGTTCAACCTCGGCACGCTCCGCTTTCCCCTCGGCGACCCGCGCATGGCGGACTTCCTCGCGCTGGTGGAGCCGGTCAACGCGCTCGCCGACGGCACGCCCGGCTTCGTCTGGCGGCTGGTGGAGGAGGGGGAGGCCGACGCCACCGGGATGCGCCCCGCCGGCGAGGACGTCATCGTCAACTTCTCGGTGTGGGAGTCGGCGGAGGCGCTGTGGGACTTCGTCTACCGCAGCGGCCACCTGGAGACGATGCGGCGCCGCCGCGAGTGGTTCCAGCGGCACGTGGACGCGCATCTCGTGCTGTGGTGGGTGCCGGCGGGCCACATCCCGAGCGTCGGCGAGGCCATGGAGCGCCTCGCGCTGCTCCGCGCGGACGGCCCCTCGCCGCGGGCGTTCACGTTCACCTCGTCCTACACCGCCGAGGAGGCCGCGGACGCCGACGCCGGCGCCGTTTCGGCCGGCACCGGGCCCGCGGCGCTCTAGGGTCGGCCGAGCAGGGCGGCCGTGTGGCGGCCCGCCGCGGCCGCCGTGAGGAAGTAGGGGAGGTCCTCCTCCAGCCGGCGCCCCATGGTCGACAGCCGGACGCCCCAGTCCTTCTCGGCGGTCCTGAGGGTCTCGTGGAGGCCGTCGACGGGGACCGGGACGAGCCGGTGCCGTTCGCCCAGCGGCGCGGCCCCGGCGGCGACGCGGGCGCCGAAGGGGCCGCCGAGTTCGGGGACGGGGATGTCGGCGCGGGCCAGCGCCACGCGCCCGTAGGCGGTCAGGGAGTGGTGCGAGACGCCGATGTGGCGCTCGCGCCTGTCGCCCTCGCTGACCCGCAGCGACCCCACCGGCCGCCCGCCCAGCACGGACGCGGCGTTGACGGCCTCGCCCGCCGTGACGCCCGAGAAGCCCCACTTGGTGCCCGTCCCCAGGTTGCCCGGGCCCTGGGCGAGGACCACCGCGTCGGCCTCCAGGACGAGCCGCGCGGCCAGCAGGCCGGTGTGGACGGTGACGGCCTCGAGGTCGCCGCCGAACGCCTGCCCCACGGTGACGGTCGCGGCGAGGGCCCCGGCGTCCTTCAGCCGGGCGATCGACATCGAGAACCACGACGGCAGCGCCCCGCCGTCCGGCATCACGTAGACGACCCGCGCGTCCGGGCGCCCGGCCAGCAGGGCGGCAAGGATCGGGGGCAGCGCGGAGTGCAGGTCGGCGACGATGACGGGCATCCGGTCCAGCGAGTCGGCGTCGCGCAGGACCGCGTGGTGGGGGGAGTCCTGCTCGTCGGCGCCGAGGACGGTGGCCTGCAACGGGGTGTAGCGGGCCTTGACCAGGTGGCCGGGCCCCTCCGGGTCGGGCGGGAGCCGGTCCGGGACCGCGACGACCATGGCGTACCCGCCGGTGCCGAGACCCATCGCCAAGGCCGTAGTGTTGAGCAGGACGGTGTCGCCCGGTTCGGGCCTGCCCACCAGGGCGGGATAGGCCAGGGCCCGGTGCGTCCCTTCGCCCCCGATCGAGACGTCCAGCTCGACCGCCCCCGGCCATTCGCGGCGGATGTCCTCGACTGTGCCTTTGCGCCATCGGATCACACCGGGAAACGGTAGCGTCCTGCGGGACGGCACGTGGGGACGATCGGCACGCCGGCCGGGGTTCGGGGCTCACGGAGGGAACGAGGTGGTGGCGAAGTGTCGCGGCGCAAGACCGAGCGGCTGCTGAACCTGGTGGTCTGCCTGCTCGCCACCCGGCGCTATCTGACGGCCGAGCAGATCCGCCGGGCGGTGCCCGGCTACCCCGACTCCGACGAGGCGTTCAAGCGCATGTTCGAGCGGGACAAGGAGGAGCTGCGCGAGCTCGGCGTCCCCCTGGAGGTCGGCAGCGACCAGCAGGGCGGCGGCGGCGAGGAGATCGGCTACCGGATCCCCCCGCAGGCCTACGAACTGCCCGACATCCACCTGTCCCCGGACGAGGCGGCGGTGCTGGGCCTGGCGGCGCGGGTGTGGCAGCGCGCCAGCATGGCCGAGGCGGCGTCGGGGGCGCTGCTGAAGCTGCGCGCGGCCGGGGTGGAGACCGACGTGGCCGCCGCGACGGGCATCGAGCCGCGGGTGAACACGCACGACCCGTCCTTCCCCGCCCTGTGGGAGGCGGTGCGCGACGGCCGCCCGGTCGCGTTCGACTACCAGGGCATCGGGCGCACGTCGGTGGCGCGCCGGCACCTGGACCCGTGGGGCGTGGTGAGCCGGCGGGGCCGCTGGTACGTGGTCGGGTTCGACCGCGACCGCGACGAGCAGCGGGTTTTCCGGCTGAGCCGCATCGTCGGGGACGTCGCGCCGGACGGCCCGCCCGGGTCGGTGACGGTCCCGGACGGGGTGGACGTGCGGCGCATCGCGTTCGACTGGAGCGAGCCGCTCGGCGAGCCCCGCCCGGCGACCGTCCGGCTGCGGCGCGGCGCGGCGCAGGGCCCGCGGCGGTGGGCCCGCGACGTCCGCCCGGTCGAGGAGCCGGCCTGGGACGGGGAGTGGGACGAGGCGGTCCTGACCTTCGGAGACGTCGACCGGTTCGCGCCCTACCTGGCGCGGTTCGCCGACGACGTGGTGGTCCTCGACCCGCCGGACCTGCGCGAGGCGGTGGTCCAGCACCTGAAGTCGGTGCTGGCCGCGTCCGGCGCGCACCCGGCGGCGGCGCACGGCGAGCATGGGGAGATGAACGGCCGATGACGGCGAAGACCGCGGCGAAGGCGGCGACGACGTCCACGGACCGGCTCGCGCGCCTGCTGGCACTCGTTCCGTACGTGGTGAACCGCGACTCGGTGGCGCTCGGCGAGGCCGCCGCCGCGTTCGGGGTGACCGAGAAGCAGCTGATCGACGACCTGAACCTGCTGTGGTGCGTGGAGCTGCGCGCGCCCGACCCCTACTGCCCGATCGACCTGTCCTACGAGGGCGGGGAGATCACCGTGGCGGAGGCGGAGTCGATCGCCCGGCCGCTGCGGCTGAAGGTGGACGAGGCGAGCGCGCTGCTGGTGGCGCTGCGGATGCTGGCCGAGATCCCCGAGCTGCACGACCGGGACGCGCTCAGCCGCGTGATCGCCAAGCTGGAGACCGCGGCGGGCGCGGCCGCGGCGGTGTCAAGCAAGGTCTCCGTGGAGGTGGACGCCCGGGGCGGCTCGGCCGACTCGGCCCGCACCGCGGTCGGCGTCCTGCGGGAGGCGATCGCGGCGGGCCGCCGCGTGCACCTGACCTACTACGTCCCGGCGCGGGACGAGAACACCGAGCGCGACGTCGACCCGATGCGGCTGCTGGTCGTGGAGGGCACCACCTACCTGGAGGGCTGGTGCCGCCGGGCCGAGGGGGTGCGGCTGTTCAAGCTGGACCGGATCGCCGACCTGTCGGTGCTGGACGTGCCCGCCGAGGTGCCGGACGACGCGGAGCCGATCGACGTGGACGCCGGCCTGTTCCGCCCCTCGCCGCAGGACGAGGCGGTCACCCTGGAGCTGTCCGCGCGCGGCCGGTGGGTCGCCGACTACTACCCGTGCGAGAGCGTGGAGGAACTGGGGGAGGGGCGGCTCCGGGTCGTCCTGCGCACCCCGGACGCCCGCTGGGTGCGGGGCCTGGCGCTGCGCCTCGGCGACCAGGGCCGCGTCGTGGCCCCGGAGGCGATCGCGGCCGGGGTGCGGGACGACGCGGCGCGCGCGCTGGCCCGGTACGGCCTGGCGTGAGCCGATCGGATAGCGTGGCGGGCGTGGCGTGGGTCTCGGTGTCGGTGTCGCTCGGTTTCGCCGGGCTGGCCGTGCTCGCCTGGTGCGCCTTCAAGGTGTGGCTCGGCGTACGGCGTTTCGGACGTGAACTGGAACGCACCAGGCGCCGGCTGGAACCGGAACGGTCGGCGCTGCGCGATGAACTCTCCCGGCTCGAGGACGATCGCTCGCCACAACCGCCCGGGGACGGCGTACGATCGTCCTGAGTGTCACCTGTTGAAGAGGACTGCACATGCCGAACATCGGGACCCCCGAACTGCTCATCATCCTGCTGGTCGTCGTCCTGATCTTCGGGTCGGCGAAGCTGCCCCAGCTCGCCCGTTCGCTGGGCAAGTCGGCGCGCATCCTGAAGGCCGAGACCAAGGGCCTGCGCGAGGACGATGACGACGCGCCCGCCGATCGGCCCGCCAAGACCATGCCGACCTCGCAGGGCGACGAGGCACGTGACAGGGCGGCCCGGCTGCGCGAGGAGGCGGCCCGGCTGGAGCGCGAGGCGGCGGCCTCCGAGGGCGGGCAGCGTTCCCGCGGCGCGCTGGCCTCGGGTGAGCCGATCCAGGGTGTGCCGGTGTCGGACCCCGGTCAGGCGCGCAAGGGCTGACCCGGCCCAGGCCACGACCACCCCGCCCCGCGACCCCCGAGCCGAATGCCGACGATGAAGCTGAACAGGCGCGACGCCGCCCCCGACGGCCGCATGCCCCTCATGGAGCACCTCCGTGAGCTGCGGAACAGGCTGATCAAGGCCGTGCTGGCCTTCGTGGTGGGCGCGGTCCTCGGCTGGCTGCTGTTCGACCCGGTCTGGGACTTCCTCAAGCAGCCGTACTGCTCGCTGCCCCAGTCGCACGTGGTCGACAAGGACCAGTGCTCCCTGTTCGTGAACGGGATCTTCTCCTCGTTCTTCCTGAAGCTGAAGATCTCCTGCATCATCGGCGGGGTCATCTCCGCGCCGGTCTGGCTGTACCAGCTCTGGGCGTTCGTGGCGCCGGGCCTGTACCAGCGGGAGCGCCGCTGGACGTACGTCTTCATCGGCGCAGCCGTCCCGCTGTTCTTCGTCGGCACCGGTCTGGCGTACCTGACCGTCGACAAGGGCCTGGCGATCTTCCTGGGGTTCGTCGCCGACGACGTCAAGCCCCTGATCACGGTCGACAGCTATCTCAGCTACGTGCTGACGATGCTGCTGGTGTTCGGGCTGACGTTCGAGCTCCCGCTGTTCGTGGTCGTCCTGAACATGGCGGGCGTGCTGAGCTCGTCGCGGATCCGCCGGTCCCAGCGGCTGATCCTGTTCGGGATCTTCGTCTTCGCGGCGGTCGCCACGCCGAGCGCCGACCCGTTCACGATGCTCGCGCTCGCGCTGCCGACCGTCCTGCTGTTCGAGATCGCCGCGCTGCTGGCCTTCTTCAACGACCGCAGGCGGGCCCGCCGCCCCGACCCGTACGCGGGCCTGGCCGACGACGAGGTCTCGCCCCTCGACCTCGAATCGATCGACGCGGAGCTGGAGAAGGGCGACCGGGCCCGCTGATTGGGTATCGGGCCGGTCGAAACCGTAGGCTCGATGGTATGACCACCCCCGACACCACGTCGGCCGGACAGAGCCCGGCCCAGCGCTACGCCGCCTACCGCAGGCGCACCGGCGGGAACGGCCCGGCCCTGCTGGACTTCCGGACGCTGTACGACTTCGAGCTCGACGCGTTCCAGCTGGAGGCGTGCCAGGCACTGGAGGACGGCAGCGGCGTGCTGGTCGCCGCCCCGACCGGTTCCGGGAAGACGGTGGTGGGGGAGTTCGCGGTCCACCTCGCCCTGACCGGCGGCACCAAGTGCTTCTACACCACGCCGATCAAGGCGCTGTCGAACCAGAAGTACGCCGACCTCGTCCGCCGGTACGGCCCGGAGAAGGTGGGCCTGCTCACCGGCGACAACAGCGTCAACGGGGAGGCCCCGATCGTCGTCATGACGACCGAGGTCCTGCGGAACATGCTGTACGCGGGCTCCCAGACCCTCGCCGGGCTGGCGTTCGTCGTGATGGACGAGGTGCACTACCTCGCCGACCGGTTCCGCGGCGCCGTCTGGGAAGAGGTGATCATCCACGTTCCGGACTCGGTGCGGATCGTGGCGCTGTCGGCGACCGTCAGCAACGCCGAGGAGTTCGGCGAGTGGCTGCACGAGGTCCGCGGCGACACCGCGGTGATCGTGGACGAGCACCGCCCCGTCCCGCTGTTCCAGCACATGCTGGTGGGGACGCGGCTGTACGACCTGTTCGTCGACACCGGCAAGGGCGGCGACCGGCAGGCCAGGCTGAACCCGCAGCTGACCCGGATGGCGGTGGAGGAGGTCCGGCGCGCCAAGGTCAACCAGGGGCGCCGCACCGGCCGCCGCCGGGCCCCGCGCCCGCAGCGGTTCCGGCCGCCCGCCCGGCCTGATGTGATCGAGCGGCTGGAGCGCGCCGGGCTGCTCCCGGCGATCACGTTCATCTTCAGCCGCGCCGGCTGCGACGCCGCCGTCCTGCAGTGCCTGCACGCCGGGATCCGGCTGACCTCCAAGGAGGAGGCCGAGGAGATCCGCGCGCACGCCGAGCTGCGCACCGCCGACATCGCGACGGAGGACCTGCGGATCCTCGGCTACGGCGACTTCCGGGAGGCCCTGGAGCGCGGCGTCGCCGCCCACCACGCCGGGATGCTCCCCACGTTCAAGGAGATCGTCGAGGAGCTGTTCACCCGCGGGCTGATCAAGGCCGTGTTCGCCACCGAGACGCTCGCGCTCGGCATCAACATGCCCGCCCGCACCGTGGTGATCGAGAAGCTGGACAAGTGGAACGGCGAGGCCCACGTCGACCTCACCCCGGGCGAGTACACCCAGCTCACCGGGCGCGCCGGACGGCGCGGCATCGACGTCGAGGGCCACGCCGTCGTGGTGTGGGGCCCGAACGTCGAGCCCGCGTCCGTGGCCGGGCTGGCCGGCACCCGCACCTACCCGCTGAACTCCAGCTTCCGGCCGTCCTACAACATGGCCGTCAACCTGGTCGGCGCCGTCGGCAACGAAAGGGCCCGCACGCTCCTGGAGGAGTCGTTCGCGCAGTTCCAGGCCGACCGCGCCGTCGTCGGCCTGGCCCGGCAGGTGCACAAGAACGAGGAGGCCCTGCAGGGCTACGCCAAGGCCGCCGAGTGCCATCTCGGCGACTTCATGGAGTACGCCGCGATGCGGCGGCGGCTGTCGGACCGCGAGTCCGAGCTCTCGCGCGAGCGCGCCGGGGCCCGCCGGGCCGAGGCCGCCCGCTCCCTGGAGCGGCTGCGTCCGGGCGACGTCATCCTCGTCCCGTCCGGGCGGCGCTCGGGCCTGGCCGTCGTCCTCGACCCGGGCGTCGGCCGCCGCTCCGACGGCCCCGCGCCGCTCGTGCTGACCGTGAACCGGTCGGTGCAGCGGCTGTCGATCCAGGACTTCCCGCGCGCCGTCGAGCCCGTCGAGCGGATCCGCATCCCGAAGTCCTTCAGCCCCCGCAACCCGCAGGACCGCCGCGACCTGGCGTCCACGCTGCGCAACAAGGTCCCCGACGACGTGCGCGAG
This sequence comes from Actinomadura sp. NPDC023710, assembly GCF_040639875.1. NCBI lineage: Bacteria > Bacillati > Actinomycetota > Actinomycetes > Streptosporangiales > Thermomonosporaceae > Actinomadura > Actinomadura sp. NPDC023710. The sequence goes on along the minus strand of NZ_JBFAGB010000008.1, from coordinate 75,933 downwards.
CGCAAGCGCTCGCGCGCCGACTCGCCCGCCGTCGACGACGCCGAGATCACCCGGCTGCGCGCCGAGCTGCGGCGGCACCCGGTGCACGGCTGCGACAAGCGCGAGGACCACGCCCGCTGGGCCGAGCGCTACCACCGCCTGGAACGCGAGACCGAGCAGCTCCGGCGCCGCGTCGAGGGCCGCTCCCAGGTGATCGCCCGCACGTTCGACCGCGTCTGCGCCGTCCTGCAGCAGCTCGGCTACCTCGACGGCGACTCCGTCACCGCCGAGGGCCGCCGCCTCGGCCGCATCTACAACGAGCTGGACCTGCTCACCGCCGAGAGCCTGCGCGAGGGCGTGTGGGAGAAGCTCGGCCCGGCCGAGCTGGCCGCGTGCGTGTCGGCCCTCGTCTACGAGTCGCGGCAGCCCGACGACGCCACTCCGCCCCGCACGCCCCCCGGCCCGGCGCAGGACGCGCTGGCCGCCATGGTGCGGCTCTGGGGCGTGCTGGAGGGCGTCGAGCGCGACAACCGCGTCTCCTTCCTGCGCGAGCCCGACCTCGGCTTCGCGTGGACCGCCTACCGGTGGGCCAAGGGCGACGACCTCGACGAGGTGCTGATGGAGAGCGACCTCACCGCGGGCGACTTCGTGCGGGCCGTCAAGCAGCTGCTCGACCTTCTCGGCCAGGTCGCCGACGCCGCGCCGCCCAACAGCCACATCCGCAAGACCGCCCGCCGCGCCATGGACGCCATGCGCCGCGGCGTCGTCGCCTACTCCTCCGTCGCCTAGGCGGCGCGGCGCCGCGCCCGCCGGGCCGAGAGCGTCCGGTCCACGCGGAAGGTGGCCAGCCGCACCAGCAGGGGCTCCGGCGGGCGCCTCAGCCAGGCGGGGGTCAGGCGGTGGCCGAGGCGGGCCGTCCGCAGGAGCGCGCCGGCCGTCCGGCGGCGGGCGGGGGTCCACGGCAGGCCGAACTGGCCCCGCAGCTCGTCGGGCAGGAGCGCGGCCGTCAGGAGGCGGAAGACCGCGAGCGCGGGGGCCAGGACGCGCAGGCGGCGGGGCCACAGGACCGCGTCGGCGACCTCTCGGGCGGTGCCGGTGACCTCCAGGGCGGCGAGCGTGTCGGCCATGTAGGCGCGGAACGCGGCCAGGTCGGGCGGCTGCGTCTCCAGGGAGCAGCCGAGGACCTCGGCGACGACCCGCGCCTGCCGGTAGTAGGCCTCGGCCAGGCCGGGTTCGCCGCCCCGCATGACGTGCTCGTAGACGTGCAGGGCCGAGTCGATGAGGGTCGCGTTGACCCAGAGCTGCAGGTCCGGGTCGTTGCCGGAGTAGTCCTCGCCGCGGACGGTCGTGTGGATGCCGCGCACCTTCGCCGCGATGCGCGCCACCTGCTCCGGCGTGCCGAAGGTGACGATCAGCAGGAAGTCGAGGGTGCCGAACAGCCGCGCCAGGGGGCGCTCGGCGAAGTCGCTGTGCTCGGCGACGCCGCGCGCCACGGCCGGGTGGGCGAGCTGCATGAGCAGGGCCCGGCCGGCCGCGAGGCCGACCAGGGGCTCGGCGGCCAGGGCCCGCAGCACGTCGCGGTCGGCGAGGCGGTCGGGCGTGATCTGGGACGGGGCGGTCACGGCGCCTCCCGGGGTCGGATCGTGCCCGGTCATCCTCGCGCACCTATTGGCAGATGGTCAATAACGTGCCGGATTCCGGTCCGGTGGCCCGGCGCGGAGGATGAAGAGAGCATCGGTTACCAAACCTGAGAGAAATGTCGTATGTGACGGCTGTCGATGGCACAATCAGGCGTTTCATCGGATCACGAGAAAGGCCCCGACCGTGGCCATCCGCGACAAGATGGGCGCCAACGCGGCCCACGCCCTGCAGCCGGGTGAGAACATCCAGGCGGTGTTCGGCGCTCAGACCACGAGCCAGTACTTCGCCCTGCTCTCGTACTGGATCATCATCTTCAGCAACGCCTACCGGGTCGTCGTGGTGACGGACCGGCGCATCCTCGTCTGCCGGTCCGGGCGGCTGCGCATGACGCCGGTCAACGAGGTCCTGCGGGAGCTGCCCCGGGGCACCCGGATCGGCCCGCCGAGCGGGCTGTGGTGGCGCTGCGAGACTCTCGGCGAGAAGCTGTACGTGCACAAGCGGTTCCACAAGGACATCAACGCCGCCGACGGGGTCGCCGCCTGACGTTCCCCCTGGCGAGGCGCCCTCCCGGCTCGGGGAGGGCGCCTCGCCGTCTGCGCCCCCGGCGCGGCGCGCCCAGCCGGTGGGTGACGGATCGGCTCCAAGGAGGATCCGTCCGGAGCGGCGGGGCGCTAGTGTGATTCCGGTCACGGATCACTCACCGAGAGACGCCGGGAGAGGCATGATCGAGGCGGAGAACCTCACCAAGCGCTACGGCGACAGGACGGCCGTGGACGACCTGTCATTCACGGTGGTCCCCGGGCGGGTCACCGGGTTCCTCGGCCCCAACGGCGCCGGGAAGTCGACCACCATGCGGCTGCTGCTCGGCCTGGACCGGCCCGACCGCGGGGACGCCCGGATCCACGGCCGCCACTACCGCGACCTGAACGCGCCGCTGCGCGTCGTCGGGGCGCTGCTGGAGGCGCGGGCCGTGCACACCGGGCGCAGCGCCTACAACCACCTGCTGTGCCTCGCCCAGACGCAGGGCATCGGCAAGAAGCGCGTCGACGAGGTGGTCGAGCTCGTCGGCCTCGCCGGCGTGGCCCGCAAGCGCGCCGGCGGCTTCTCGCTCGGCATGGGGCAGCGGCTCGGCATCGCCGCGGCGCTGCTCGGCGACCCGTCCGTGCTCGTGCTCGACGAACCCGTCAACGGCCTCGACCCCGAGGGCATCGTCTGGATCCGCACGCTCATGCAGCGGCTCGCCGCCGAAGGGCGCACGGTGTTCGTCTCCAGCCACCTGATGAACGAGATGGCCGTCACCGCCGAGCACCTCATCGTCATCGGCCGCGGCCGGCTGATCGCGGACTGCTCCACCGAGGAGTTCATCGAGCGCAGCACCGAGAAGGCGGTGATCGTCCGCAGCCCGGACGCGGCCCGCCTCGCCGACCTCGTCACCGCCGAGGGGGGCAAGGCCTTCCCGGACGGCGAGGGGCTGCTCAACGTGACCCACATGGAGGCGCCCCGCGTCGGGGAGCTCGCCGCGGCCGGGGGCATCGTCCTGCACGAGCTCACCCCGACCCGCGGCTCGCTGGAGACGGCGTTCATGGAACTGACCCGCGAGAGCGTCGAGTACGGCGGAGGCGGCGCGCCCGTCCCGGACACGGTCCCTCCCCCGAGCGCGGTCCCCGTCGAGGAGGGGGAGACCCGATGACCACGGCCACCACCACGCCCGCCGCGGACCCCGCGGCCCACCCGCGCCCCGGCTTCGGGCGGCTGCTCCTCTCGGAGTGGACGAAGATCCGCACCGTGCGGTCCACGCTGTGGACGCTCATCCTGCTCGTCGTCGTGGACCTCGGCTTCACCGCGCTGCTGGTGGGCCTCACCGTCGCCCAGTGGGACAACACCAACCCCGCCGACCGTGCCTCGGTCGTCGCGGACCCGACCGGCTTCATCCTCGGCAGCGGGTTCTTCCTCGGCCAGCTGACCATCTGCGTGCTCGGCGTGCTGGTGATCGCCTCGGAGTACTCCACCGGCATGATCCGCGCGAGCCTGCTCGCGGTGCCGCGGCGGCTGCCTGTGCTGTGGGCCAAGGCCCTGGTGTTCGGGGCGGTCGTGTTCGTCCTCGGCGTCGCGGTGTCGTTCGTCTCGTTCTTCATCGGCTCGGCGCTGATCGGGGACAAGGTGCAGGTGTCGCTGGCCGACGAGGGCGTGCTGCGCGCCGTCATCGGCGGCGGCCTGTACCTGGCGATGCTCGGGCTGTTCGCTCTCGCGATCGGCGCCATCGTGCGGCACCCCGCCGGAGGCATCACCGGCGTCATCGGGTTCGTGCTGGTGCTGGCGCCCCTCGCCACGCTCCTGCCCGGCAGCATCGGCGACCACATCCACGCCTACCTGCCGTCCGAGGCCGGCCAGCTGATCGCCAAGTCCCGCCAGGGCACCGACGACCTGCTGACCCCCTGGCAGGGGTTCGGGGTCTTCGCGCTCTGGACGGGCCTGCTGCTCGCCATCGGCGCGGTCCTGCTCAAGCGCCGCGACGCCTAGCCGCCGGAGCCGTCCGGCCCGTCCGGGCCGCCTGCGGGGCGGCCCGGACGGGTCAGGCGTAAAGAGGTCAAGACCGTAACGATTCCCCCAGCGGGCTCCGAGTAACGGCGGGTCCCCGGGTAGTGGGAGGGCATGCAGGTCGCCCCCGTGCCCAGGACTCCCGCCCGAAGGCCCTTCACAGGACCGCTCGCCGACGGGTTCTCCTGCGGGACGCGGATCGAGGCGGGCACCGCCGGCCGCCTGCGCCATCTCGCCGACCTCCTCCCGGACGAGGAGGGCCGGTGACCGGCTGCGGACCGGTCCCGGACCGCGTTGGCGGACGCGGGACCGGTCCCTGTAGAAAGTCGTCATGAACGAGCGGCACGACGACGGCGTCGATGCGGTGACCTCGGCGCTGCTGACCGCGTCCCGCCTGCTGGTGGCGGTCTCGGTGCGCTCCCTGGCCGCGGCGGAGGGCGCCGTCACGCTGCCGCAGTTCCGGCTCCTGGTGGTGCTGTCCTCGCAGGGGCCGGCCAAACTCGTGACGCTCGCCGGGCTCCTGGAGGTCAACCCCTCGACCGCGATGCGGATGGTGGACCGGCTGGCCGCCGCCGGTCTGGTGGACCGGCAGGCCAGCCCGGACAGCGGCCGTGAGGTCCGCATCCAGCTCACTCCGGCCGGGCGCGGCATCGTCGACGACGTGACCGCCCGCCGCCGCGCCGACATCGCCGCGGTGGTGTCCCGGATGCCGGCCGGGCAGCGGCGCGCCCTCGTGGACGCCCTGCGCGCCTTCACCGAGGCCGGCGGCGAACCGCCGGTCACCTCCCTGGCCCTGCTCGGCTGGACCTGAGGCCCGGCCCGAACCGGTCCGCTCCCGGTCGAACCCGCCCGCCCGGACGTGCGTACTGCGCATCGACGCCCCTCCCCTCGACCGAAAGGCGGCGGCGGATGCGAGAACCCCGACCGGTCGTCGCGGCGGCGTGCGGCCTCGCCGCGGCGCTGCTCCTCGGCGCCTGCACGCCGATCGGCCGCCAGGCCGCCGACGGCGGCGCCGTGGCGCCGCAGGCGAACGCCCAGAACGCGGGCCAGTCCACCGTCGACACCCCGTGGGGGCCGCTCGGCCCCGCCGACCGGGACCTCGTCGTACGGGTCCGGCAGGCGGGGCTCTGGGAGATCCCCGTCGGCCGGGAGGCCGAGCGCCGCGCCGCGCGGGCCGCGACCCGCCGCAACCTCGGCGAGATCGCCCGCCAGCACGCCCGGCTGGACGAGCTGGACCGCGCCATCGCCGCGAAGCTGAACGTCCCGCTGCCGAACCAGCCCACCCCGGACCAGCAGAGCTGGATGTCGGAGATCACTGGAAAGTCGGGCAACGACTACGACCGGACGGCCGTCGCCCGGCTGCGGATGGCGCACGGGCAGATCTACCCGGCGATCGCCGCCGTCCGCGGCAGCACCCGCAACACGCTCGTGCGGAGCTTCTCCGAGCAGTGCGAGACGTTCGTCCGCACCCATATGAGGCTTCTGGAGGGCACCGGATTCGTCACCGGCGACATGCTGCCCGACCCGCCCCAGGCCACCGGCGCGCCCCCGCCCGGGGACCCCGGCCACTCCCACAGCCCGGCGCCGGCGGCGACCTCACTGCTGGGCGGGCAGTAGGCCGGGGGCGATCCGCGGTCAGGCGGGCAGCTCGGCGATCAGTTCGCCCAGGGCCGCGCCGAGCGGGGCGTCCAGCGTGACGAGCGCGTGCGGATCGCCCCGGGTGGCGCCGCGGTTGACGATCGCCACCGGGACGCCGTGCCGCGCCGCGTGCCGGACGAACCGGTAGCCCGACAGCACCGTCAGCGACGACCCCAGCACCAGCAGCGCCCCCGCCCGCTCCGTCAGCACGTAGCAGTCCCCGACGCGGGCGGGCGGCACGTTCTCCCCGAAGAAGATCACGTCGGGCTTGAGCGCGCCGCCGCACCGCTCGCAGCCCACGGTCCGGAACGTCTCGACGGCCTCGTCGCGCAGGACGGCGTCGCCGTCGGGGTTGATCGTCTCGGCGCGGGCCGTCCAGCCGGGGTTGGCCTCGCGCAGCCGCTCGTCCAGCCGCTCGCGCGCCGACCGCTCGCCGCAGGACAGGCAGACGACGCGGTCCAGCGCGCCGTGCAGCTCGATCACCTCGCGCGCGCCCGCGGCCTGCTGGAGCCCGTCGACGTTCTGGGTGATGATCCCCGCCAGCAGGCCGCGCCGCTGGAGCTCGGCGACCGCGCCGTGCCCGGCGTTCGGACGGGCCCGCGCGATGTGCCGCCAGCCGAGGTGGCTGCGCGCCCAGTAGCGGCGCCGCGCCGCCTCGCTCCCGATGAACGCCTGGTAGGTCATCGGCGCCGCGCGCCGCCGGCGGCCCGTCTCGCCGCGGTAGTCGGGGATGCCCGACTCGGTCGACAGCCCCGCGCCGCTCAGCACCACCACGTCGCCGTCCGAGACGAGGTCGGCCAGCATCGGCAGGCCGGCACGCGTCCCGTTCCCCACAACCTCCGTCACCCTTCCATGGTGCACGACCGTGGCGGGTCCGGTGCGCCCGGCCCGTCCGGCCTCGCGGGCGGGCCGGCTGTGAGGGCCACTTAACGCGGGGGTGACAGCGAAGATCCCTCCAAGTAATACGGGCCGCCGAGGATCGGGCCCATGGGAGCCGACAGCAGACCGGACAAGCGCCTGGTCGTCGCCGGCCACGGGCCGGCCGCGCACCGACTGGTGGAGGCGGTGCGCGAGCGCGACGCCGCCGGCACGTGGACGATCACCGTGATCGGCGAGGAGCCCCGCGCCGCCTACGACCGGGTGGCGCTGACGACGCATCTGGAGGGCGCCGACCTGGCCTACCCGGCGCACGACGGCGCAGTCGCCGTGCGGACCGGGGAGCGGGTCACCGGGATCGACCGCGCCGCCCGGACGGTCGCCACCTCGGCGGGGCGCGCCGTCCCCTACGACGCGCTCGTCCTGGCCACGGGGTCCTCCCCGTTCGTCCCGCCGGTCGAGGGCGGGGACCTGCCGGGTGTCTTCGTCTACCGCACGATCGACGACCTGGACGCGATCCGCGCGTACGCGCGGGGCAGGACCACCGGCGCCGTCGTCGGCGGCGGCCTGCTCGGCCTGGAGGCGGCCCGCGCGATCCAGGGCCTCGGCCTGCGCAGCGGCGTCGTGGAGGTGGCGCCGTGGCTGATGCCGCGCCAGCTGGACGAGGGCGGCGGCGCGATGCTGCGCCGCCACATCGAGGCGCTCGGCATGGCCGTGCACGCGGGCACCCCCATGCGCGCCCTGGAGGCGGGGGAGAACGGCTCGGTCCGGCGCGTCGTCCTGGAGGACGGCACGGTGCTCGACGCCGAGGTCGTGGTGTTCTCCGCCGGGATCCGCCCGCGCGACGAACTGGCCCGCGGCTGCGGCCTGCCGGTGGGGGAGCGCGGCGGGATCGTGGTGGACGCCTCCTGCCGCACCGAGGACCCCGCCGTCTTCGCGATCGGCGAGTGCGCCCTGGTCGGCGGCATGGTGTACGGGCTGGTCGGGCCCTGCTTCTCGATGGCCGAGGTGGTCGCCGACCGGCTGCTGTCCCCCGCGAGCACGGCGGTGTTCGAGGGCGCGGACATGTCGACGAAGCTCAAGCTGATGGGCGTCGACGTCGCCAGCTTCGGCGACCCGTTCGCCGGCCCCGAGCAGGGCGCGCTCGGCGTCACCTACACCGACCCCGTCGCCGGGGTCTACAAGCGGCTCCTCGTCAGCGACGACGCGCGGACGCTGCTCGGCGGCGTCCTCGTCGGCGACGCCGAGTCCTACGGCACGCTCCGCGCCCACGTCGGCGGCAGCCTGCCCGGCGCGCCCGAGCAGATGCTCTTCGGCGGTACCGAGGCGGCGGGCGGCGACCTTCCCGGCGCGACGGTCATCTGCTCCTGCAACAACGTCACCGCCGAGGGGATCCGCTGCGCGGTCGCCGAGTGCTCCCTGACCGACGTGGCCGGCGTGAAGGACCGCACCCGGGCCGGGACGAGCTGCGGCAGCTGCGTCCCGCTGGTGAAGCGGATCCTGGACGCCGAGCTGACCGCCGCGGGCATCGAGGTCAGCAAGGCGATCTGCGAGCACTTCGACTACAGCCGCGCCGAGCTGTTCGACATCGTCCGGGCCGGGCGCGTCGCGAGCTTCACCCAGCTCGTCCAGGAGCACGGGACGGGCCGCGGCTGCGACATCTGCAAGCCCGCCGTCGCCTCCATCCTCGCCAGCCTCGGCAACGGCCACATCCTGGAGGGCGAGCAGGCGGCGCTGCAGGACACCAACGACCACTTCCTGGCCAACCTGCAGAAGAACGGCACCTACTCGGTCGTCCCGCGGGTCCCCGGCGGGGAGATCACCCCCGAGAGGCTCATCGTGATCGGGGAGGTGGCGCGCGACTTCGGCCTCTACACCAAGATCACCGGAGGCCAGCGGATCGACCTGTTCGGCGCCCGCGTCGAGCAGCTGCCCGAGATCTGGCGGCGGCTCGTCGAGGCCGGGTTCGAGTCCGGCCACGCCTATGGCAAGGCACTGCGCACGGTGAAGTCGTGCGTGGGCTCCACCTGGTGCCGCTACGGCGTCCAGGACTCGGCCGCGATGGCGATCCGGCTGGAGATGCGCTACCGGGGGCTGCGCGCACCCCACAAGCTGAAGTCGGCCGTGTCCGGCTGCGCCCGCGAGTGCGCCGAGGCGCAGAGCAAGGACTTCGGCGTCATCGCCACCGAGAACGGCTGGAACCTCTACCTCGGCGGGAACGGCGGCATGCGGCCCCGGCACGCGGACCTGTTCGCCACCGACCTCACCGACGAGGAGTTGCTCACCTGCATCGACCGGTTCCTGATGTTCTACATCCGCACCGCCGACCGGCTGCAGCGCACCGCCGGGTGGCTGGAGTCCCTGGACGGCGGCCTGGACTATCTGCGCGAGGTCATCGTGGACGACCGGCTCGGCATCTGCGCCGACCTCGACGCGGCCATGGACCGCCACGTCGCGTCCTACTCCGACGAGTGGCGCGACACCCTGGACGATCCCGAGCGGCTCCGCCGGTTCGTCTCGTTCGTCAACGCCCCGCAGACCCCCGACCCGAGCATCGCCTTCGAGGTCGAGCGCGACCAGATCAAGCCCCTCCCGCTGGAGGTGAAGCGGTGAACCCCGTGGACGCGGCGCGCGTGGTCGTCATCGGCAACGGCATGGCCGGTTCCCGGCTCGTGGACGAACTGCGGTCCCGGGACGCCGCGACGCCCGTGACGGTGTTCGGCGCGGAGGCGCAGCGCCCCTACAACCGGATCCTGCTCTCGAACGTCCTCGCAGGGAAGACGCGGCCCGACCACATCAGCCTGGTCGACGCCGCCTGGTACGCCTCCCACGGCGTGGACGCCCGTCTCGGCGTCGAGGTCACCCGCATCGACCGCGCGGCGCGGACGGTGCACGCCTCGGACGGGACGGTCACCCCCTACGGCACGCTCGTCCTCGCGACCGGCAGCACCGCGTTCGTCCCGCCGATGCCGGGCCTGGAGGACGGCCTGCCGCGCGGCGCGGAGGTGTTCCGCACCCTGGAGGACTGCCGCCGCATCTCCGCCCTGGCCGAGTCGGCGCGCCGCGCGGTGGTCGTCGGCGGCGGCCTGCTCGGCATCGAGGCCGCGCGCGGGCTCACGGGCCGCGGCCTGGAGGTGACCGTCCTGCACCTGGCCGGGCACCTCATGGAGCGCCAGCTCGACCCGGCCGCGGGGCGGGTCCTGGCCCGCACGCTGGCGGCCCTCGGCATCGGCACCCGGCTGCAGGCCGCCGTCACGGGGCTGCGCACCGCCGGCGGCGCGGTGACCGGCGTCGAGCTGGCCCTGCCCGGCGGCGGGACGGAGGTCGTCGACGCCGACCTGGTCGTCCTGTCCTGCGGCGTCCGGCCGGAGGTGGGCCTGGCCCGGGACGCGGGCCTGGCCGTCGGCCGGGCCGTGATCGTCGACGACGAGCTGCGGTCGGTCACCGATCCGGCCGTCCGCGCCATCGGCGAGTGCTCCGAGCACCGCGACGAGGTGTACGGGCTGGTGGCGCCCGCGTGGGAGCAGGCGGGCGTGCTCGCCGGCCTGCTCGCCGGCACCGACCCCGCGGCGCGGTTCACCGGCGCCCGCCAGATCACCCGGCTCAAGGCCGCCGGGATCGAGCTGGCGTCCATGGGGGAGACCCACTTCGGCGACGACGACGAGGACGTGGAGGTCGTCCGGTTCACCGACGCGGCGCGCGGCACCTACAAGAAGGCCGTGATCCGGGACGGGCGGCTGATCGGCGCGATCCTGCTCGGCGAGACCTCCACCGCCGGGACGCTCACCCAGCTCTACGACCGGGCCTCGCCGCTGCCCGCCGAGCGCCTCGGCCTGCTGTTCCCCGGCGTCGGCGCGGCGCCCGAGGCCGAGTCGCCGGTGCGGATGCCGGACGCGGCGACCGTCTGCCAGTGCAACAACGTCAGCAAGGGCCAGATCCGCGCCTGCTGGCAGAGCGGCGCCCGCACGGCCGACGCCGTCGCGCGGGGCACCCGGGCGAGCACCGGCTGCGGCAGCTGCCGGTCCGCCGTCGAGGGCATCGTCGCCTGGCTGGAGGAGCAGGACACCGTGGACGTCGCTTGAGGGTGCGGCGGGTAGGCTCCGCCGCATGCTCGACGGACGCCCGCTGATCGACGCGCATGTGCACGCCGCCCGGCTGCCCACGCTCCGCCCGGCCTGGCGGAGCTGGGCCGAGGAGTTCGGTTCGTCCCATCCCTGGCAGGACCTCTACGACGAGGGCGGCGCGCTCGTGCCCGAGCGGGTCGACGCCTACTTCGAGGACGAGGGCGTCGACGTCGCCCTGCTGCTGTGCGAGTACAGCCCGCGGACCACCGGCACGCAGCCCATCGAGGACCTGCGGCCCCTCCTGGAGTACAACCCGCGGCGCTTCAGGCCGATCGCCAACGTCAACCCGCACCTGCACTATCCGATCGGCGCCGAGGTCGAGCGGCAGCTCGGGTTCGGCGCCGTCGCGCTCAAGCTGCACCCGGTGCACGGCGGGTTCGGCCTCGCCGATCCCGAGCTCTACCCCGCCTACGAGGTGTGCCGCGACGCCGGCGTCCCGGTCGTCGTGCACTGCGGGACGAGCTCGTTCCCCGGCTCGGCCAACCGGTACGCCGACCCCACCGCGGTCGACGACGTGCTGCGGCTGTTCCCGGGTCTGACGTTCGTCCTCGCCCACGGCGGGCGCGGATGGTGGTACGACGCCGCCGCGTTCCTGGCGCTCTCCCGCGAAAGGGTGTGGATCGAGCTGTCCGGGCTGCCGCCCCGCCGGCTCCCCGAGTACTACGCCCGGCACGACCTGCGGCGCCTGGCACGCAAGTTCGTCTTCGGCACCGACTGGCCCGGCGTGCCCGGCATCGCCCGCAACGCCCGTGCCATCGCCGCCCTCGGCCTGGACGAGGAGACCCTCGCGCTCGTCCTGGCCGGCAACGCCCTCCAGGTCTACAAGGGCCTGACCGTCCCGCCGTCCACCCGAGAGGACCATCGCATGCCCGACGCGGGCCCCTTCACCGACGACGTCGTGCGGCAGATCACGCGGCACATGAACGAGGACCACGCCGCCGACTGCCTGACGATCTGCCGCGCGCTCGGCGGGCGCCCCGGCGCGACCGCGGCCCGGATGACGGGCCTGGACGCCGAGGGCATCGAGTTCGCCGTCGCCGACGGCGGCGTCGAGCACCCGGTCCGGATCCCGTTCGGCGAGCGGCTCACCGAGCGCCCGCAGGTGCGCCGCGAGGTCGTCCGCATGACCGAGCGCGCCCGCGCCGCGCTCGCCGGCGGGCTGGACGTTCCCGACGGGCCGTAGGTAAGGTAGCCGACATGGCGTCGGAAAAAGAGCCGTTCTCCGCGCGGTTGCGCGCCGCGACCTGGAGCGACCACGGCGACAACGAGACCTCGGACTACATGAGCGCGCTCGTCGAGGGCCGGCTCGCGCGGGACGAGTACGCCGTGCTGGTGGCGCAGCTCCATCCGGTCTACGACCTGCTGGAGCGGGCGGCCGACCGGATGGCCTCCGACCCCGTCGCCGGCGCCTTCGACCTTCCCGGCCTGCGCCGCCGCGAGGCGCTGGAGGCCGACCTGGCCTACTTCTACGGGCCCGGCTGGCGTTCGCGCGTCGAGCCGAACGCCTCGACGGCGCGCTACTGCGACCGGCTGCGCGAGGTGTGCTTCGACTGGCCGGGCGGGTTCGTGGCCCACCACTACACGCGCTACCTGGGTGATCTGTCCGGCGGCCAGTACATCGGGCTCCAGGTCCGCAAGACGCTGGAGCTGTCCGCCGGGGACGACGGCGTCCGCTTCTACCGCTTCCCCGGCAAGCCCAAGGCCTACAAGGACCGCTACCGCCGGATGCTGGACGCCGCCCCGTGGGACGCCGCGGAGCAGGCCCGCGTCATCGGCGAGGTCAAGGCCGCCTACCGGCTCAACGCCGCCCTCACCGCGGAACTGGACGAGCACCTGCGCCGCGACGCCGCGTGACCGGCCGCTGACCGGCGCGAACGCCCAAAAAGGTCGCAATTCGAATATCGGTCGGCCGAAAAGGGTGCGCGGTTTCGGGGGCGGGCTGGAGGAGATCCGGTAGGCAGCCGAGGGGCCCGCTGTGGGCCCCCGACCCCCACGGAGGCCGACATGCTCGCGATCGTCGCCGCGATCGTCTTCGCACTTGCCCTGCTGTTCGACCTGGCCGACATCTCCTCGGACGCCATCAACAACAGCACCCTGACCGTCCTCGGCCTGCTGCTGATCGCCCTGCACCTCGGCGGCGTCGGCACCGGCGCCTCCACGAACTGGCGGCCGCGCCGCCGCGGCCGCCGGTGACCGCCCGCCCCGCCCGCCGGGCCGCGGTGGGCGGGGCTCACGACGCACGGGAGAAGCGGACCCGGCGCCGCGCCGGGTCCGCCTCCTCCAGCCGAACTCTGACCTGCTCGCCCAGCGGCAGATCCTCCCCCTCGCAGCGACCGAACACCGGCGGCGCCACCAGTTGGACGCGCCCGCCGGTGCGGTCGCCGTTCACGTCCACCACCACCGCGTCGAACACGTCCCCGACGTGGTCGCGCAGGAGCAGCGCCTCGACCAGGTCGACGCACGCGTGGTCGATGTCCGCGCCGCGGCGCAGCGCCCGCTGCATCGCCTCGGGCAGGCGGGGCAGCGCCTCCCGCGCCCATCCCGGGACGGGGCGGTCCGCCGCCAGCGCCAGGCACACCTCCGTGGCGTACCGGTCGGCCAGCCGCCGGATCGGCGCGGTGACGTGCGCGTACGGGGCGGCGACGGCGGCGTGCGCGGCCTGCTCCGGCGGCGCCCCGTCGAAGGCGGTGTAGCCGGCGCCGCGCATCAGCCCCGCCGCGTCGTGCAGGAACGCCGCGTGCCGGGGGAGCGCCGGGTCCAGGGCGCGGACGATGTCCCCGTAGGGGGCGTCACCGGGCCAGGAGACCTTGAGCGCCCGGGCCGCCAGCCGCAGCCGCTCGACCGCCTCGGCGGGCGCGGGCGCCATGGTGCGCAGCAGCCCGACGCCGCCGTCCAGCATCAGCCGGGCCGCGGCCCGCCCGGTCAGCAGCGAGATCTGCGCGTTCCACGCCTCGGTCACCAGGTCGCCGCGCAGTTTCAGCGCCCAGCCGCCGCCCGCGTGCACGACCTCCTGCTCGGGCAGCGGCAGGCTCACACCGCCCCGCGCGGCCTCCGCCGCGATCAGCCGCTCGCCGATCTCGCCGAGCAGCGCGATCCGCGGGTCGCCGTCGCCGCGGCGGGCGGTGGCGTAGTCGAGCCGGTCGCGGCTGCGCACGAGGGCGCGCCGCACGTCCACGCCGGTGATCCGCCCGGCGTCGTCGATGTCGATCGTCCACGCCACGGCGGGGCGCTCCCGGCCGGGCAGCAGGCTCGCGCTCCCCTCCGACAGGGGGCGCGGATGCAGCGGCGCGTTCGCGTCCGGCAGGTAGAGCGTCACGCCGCGGGAGCGAGCCTCGGCGTCGAGCGCGCCGCCCGGCCGGACGAACCCGGCCACGTCGGCGATCGCGTACCGCACCCGGTGCCCGGACCCGCGCCGCTCCAGGTGCATCGCCTGGTCGAGGTCGAGCGAGCCGGGCGGGTCCAGGGTGAAGAACGGGACGTCGCGCAGGTCCACACGGCCGTTGGAGGGCGGCGCGGACGCGGCGGCCTCGGCGAGGGCGGCGGGCGGGAACGCGCCGGGCACCGAGAACTCGGCGCGGATCCGGTCGAGCCCCGCGCGGACCTTGGCGTCGGCCTCGGCGGTATGCAGTCGCAGCGGTCGGCGCGGCACACCACCGAGCGTACGGGACGAAACCGGCGATCCTGCTGTGAATCTACAATGTAAAGGTGCCGGGCCCGGCACCCGGGACGGGTCCCGCCGGCCGGGCCGGCCTCATTCGTCCAGGAAGTCCGCGAACGCGCGCAGCCCCGGCGGGTCCTCCACGGTGATCTTGCGCCAGCCGGTGCTGACCAGCCCCTCGCGCCGCAGCGTGGACAGCGCCCGCGCGACGGTCTCCCGTGAGGCGTCCATCCAGCTGCCGAGCTCCTCCTGGGACAGCGGCGGCCCGATCGCGATCGCCCCGCCGGCGGCGGGCGGGGCGTGCCGGGCCGACAGGTCGGCCAGGCCCGCCAGCAGGATCGCCAGCCGCCGGGCGCCCTGCGCCGACACGTGCGCCCGCAGCCTGCGGTCGGCGTCGTCCAGCCGCCGCACGAACGTGCCGCTGACCAGCCGCCACACGCGCGGGTGGGCGTCCAGGAAGGCGGTGAACCGGGCCGCCGGGACGATCAGCGCCCGGACGTGGTCGAGCGCCTGCACGGTCGCCGACCGCTCGCGGCCGCCGAGCACCGCGCTCTCGCAGACCAGGTCGCCGGGCCCGCGCACGGCGAGCACGACCGCCCGGCCGTCCTCGCCGGCGCAGGTGACCTTCGCCCAGCCCGACTCGATGACGATGATGTGGTCGGAATCGTCGCCCTGGTAGCACAGGGGCGTCCTCGGCTGGTAGCTCCGGGCCCGCCCGGCGGCCCGGAGCGCCGCGCGCTCCGATCCGTCCAGCGCGGCCCAGAATCCGCCGCCGGGGCCCGCGGCGAGGCCGCCGCGGGGTCTGGTCCGCTCGCTCACGGCACGTCCGTCTCCGGTCCGGGGCTCGGATGAACCGGTACCCACGGCAATCGGGGGGAGTGGGGCGTTGAGGCCCGAGTGCCGCGGGTACCGGTCGCCTGCATGTGCCTATGAGAACCCCTCACCGCTCCGCATGCTGCACGCCGGGGACCGCGCTGTCTGTGTCATCTGACACTCTCGGCGCAAATTGCAGTGAAATCGGCGGTCAGCGGGGGAGCGCGTTCAGGAGGCGGTTGACCGGGCCGGACAGGTTCCACGTGTCGGCGAGCCGGACGAGGGCCTCGGCGTCCCGCGGCTCGGCGGGCAGCCGGTCCTCCAGGCCCGACAGCTCGGGGGCGTCGATGTCGGTGACGACCCGCACGACCGTCTCGGCGGCGGCCAGGTACTCGCGGGCCGCCTCCATCCGGCGGCGCGCGCCCGCCGGGAACCCCTCGTCGGTGCCGGCGTCCAGCGCCGCGAGGATTCCCTCGACCGATCCGAACCGGGTGACGAGTGCGGCGGCGGTCTTGTCGCCGACCCCGGGCACGCCGGGCAGCCCGTCGCTCGGGTCGCCGCGCAGCGTGGCGTAGTCGCCGTAGCCCCGGCCAGGGATGCCGTACTTGGCCGCGACCTCCTTCTCGCCCATCACCTGCAGGTTCCGGATCCCCCGCGCGGTGTACAGGACGCAGACGGGGCCGCCGTCGTCGACGAGCTGGAACAGGTCGCGGTCCCCGGTCACGATGTCGACCGGCCCGTCGGCCGCGCCGCGAACGGCGAGCGTCCCGATGACGTCGTCGGCCTCGTAGCCGGGGACGCCCGCGCGCGCCAGCCCGAAGGCGTCCAGCACCTGCTCGATGACCGGGAGCTGGGCCTCCAGCGCGTCGGGCGTCTGGTCGCCGCCGTCCTCGGCCACCCGGTGCGCCTTGTAGGAGGGCAGCGCCTCCACCCGGAACGCCGGCCGCCAGTCGGCGTCCATGCAGCACACGATCCGCTCCGGCCGCCGGTCCTGGACGAGCCGGGCGATCATGTCGACGAGCCCGCGCACCGCGTTCACCGGCGTCCCGTCGGGGGCCGTCACCGATTCGGGCACCCCGAAGAAGGCGCGGAAGTACAACGACGGCGTGTCCAGCAGCATCAGCCCGCTCATGGGGCACATGCTGCCACGCGGGCCGGGTCGGCGGCGCCCGGACGCTCCTGGGATCCTGGTACCGGCCACTGAGAGGATCGAGGATATGGAGACGGATGTGACAACGGAGTTGTATCCGCGTGAGCGTGTCGGACTGGTGCGCGAGGCGACGGCGAAGGCGGGCCTCGGGGCGGTGCTGCTGACGCCCGGCCCCGACCTGCGGTATGTCACCGGGTACGACGCCAAGCAGCTGGAGCGGCTCACCTGCCTGGTGGTCCCGGCCGGCGGCGAGCCGTTCCTGGTCGTCCCCAGGCTGGAGCTGCCCGCCGCGCAGGAGTCGCCGGCGGGGTCGCTCGGCGTCGAGCTGGTGCCGTGGGACGAGACC
This sequence comes from Actinomadura sp. NPDC023710, assembly GCF_040639875.1. NCBI lineage: Bacteria > Bacillati > Actinomycetota > Actinomycetes > Streptosporangiales > Thermomonosporaceae > Actinomadura > Actinomadura sp. NPDC023710. Next base: position 59,170 of record NZ_JBFAGB010000008.1, on the reverse strand, counting down.
GACGACCCGTACGCGCTGGTGGCTCGCCGCCTCCCGCGGGACGTGGGGAGCGTCGGCGTCGCCGACCGGATGTGGGCGGTGATGGCGCTGCGGTTCCGCGGCGCGATGCCCGGCGCCGAGCAGGTCGCGGCCGGGGGCGTGCTGCGGGAGCTGCGGATCCGCAAGAGCGCCGCGGAGGTGGCGGCGCTGCGCGAGGCGGGGGAGGCGATCGACCGGGTGCACCGCCGGGTCCCGGGCCTGCTGAAGGCCGGGCGCACCGAGCGCGAGGTCGGCCGCGACATCGCCGACGCGATCATCGCCGAGGGGCACGCGCAGGTCGACTTCGTCATCGTCGGCTCCGGCCCGAACGGCGCCAACCCGCACGCCGAGCTGTCGGACCGGGTCATCCGTCCCGGTGAGCCCGTGGTGGTCGACATCGGCGGGACGATGCCGAGCGGCTACTGCTCGGACTCGACCCGCAACTACTGCGTGGGCGAGCCGCCCGCCGACTACCGCGCGTACTTCGCGGTTCTGGAGGAGGCGCAGCGGGCGTCCTGCGCGGCCGTGCGGCCGGGCGTGACGCCGGAGGCGGTGGACGCGGCGGGCCGCGACATCATCGCCGCCGCCGGGCACGGCGAGCACTTCTTCCACCGCACCGGCCACGGCATCGGGCTGGAGTCGCACGAGGACCCCTACATCGTCGCCGGCAACCGCGAGCCGCTGGAGCCCGGGATGGCGTTCTCGATCGAGCCCGGCATCTACCCCGGTCCGCACGGCGCCCGCATCGAGGACATCGTCGTGTGCACCGAGGACGGCCACACGCCGATGAACGTCACCGAGCGCGGGCTGGTGATCGTGGACTGACGCAGGTCCGCAGCGCCGGGGCCGCCCGGTCGCACGTGGGCATGGACGGTTCGCGTCCATGCCCACGTGCTGTTTTCGGGCAGCGCAAATTGAGACGGAAACGGCTCGGTAACGATCTCTGTATCAAATGGGTCAGACCGTGCCCCCGCCGGTTGCGATCGGGGTGTCCGGGCCTGTACCTCCTTGTTGCACTGTTACGCGGGAGTAAGTCATGTTCTTCCGCATCGACGTGCCGTGACGAAGAGGAGACGCCGTGGCAGAGGTCGACCTGACCAGCGTCGGGAAGGTCTATCCCGACGGCACGCGGGCCGTGACCGACCTGAACCTCCACATCGCCGACGGGGAGTTCCTCGTCCTGGTGGGCCCGTCGGGCTGCGGCAAGACCACCGCGCTGCGGATGGTCGCCGGGCTGGAGGACATCTCCGAGGGCGAGGTCACGATCGGCGGGCGGGTCGTCAACCGGGTGCCGTCCCGGGACCGCGACGTCGCGATGGTGTTCCAGAGCTACGCCCTCTACCCGCACCTGTCGGTGCGCGACAACATCGGCTTCGGGCTGTCGCTGCGCAAGCTGCCGAAGGCCGAGATCCGCGAGAAGGTCGACAAGGCCGCGCGGACCCTGGGCCTGACCGACTACCTGGACAAGAAGCCCCGCAACCTGTCGGGCGGGCAGCGGCAGCGCGTCGCCATGGGCCGCGCGATCGTCCGGGAGCCGCAGGCGTTCCTGATGGACGAGCCGCTGTCCAACCTCGACGCCAAGCTGCGCGTGCAGATGCGCGCCGAGATCGCCCGCCTCCAGCGGGACCTCGGCGTCACCACCGTCTATGTCACCCACGACCAGACCGAGGCGATGACGCTCGGCGACCGGGTCGCGGTGATGAAGAAGGGGCGGCTGCAGCAGGTCGCGGCGCCGCAGGAGCTCTACGACCGGCCGGCGAACCTGTTCGTCGCCGGATTCATCGGCTCACCGGCCATGAACCTGATCCAGGGCACGCTGTCCGGCGACGCGGAGAACCCGCGCCTGGAGATCGGCGGCCAGACCCTGACGCTCCCGGCCGAGGTGCTGACCGCGCGCCCGGCCCTGGCGTCCCACCTCGGGGGCGACGTCGTCGTCGGCATCCGCCCCGAGGACATGGAGGACTCCGAGCTCGTGGAGGCGCCCGAGGGGTCCGGGCTGGCCTCCACCGCCGACCTCGTGGAGGCGATGGGCTCGGACGTGCTGGTGCACTTCGCGATCGAGGCGTCCCAGGTCGTCACCGAGGACACCAAGGAGCTCGCGCGCGACGCGGGGACCGACGTGCTGGGGAACCTGGAGAGCCCCCGCACGGACCTGGTCGCGCGGTTCAGCCCGCGCACCCGCGTGAAGGTGGGCGACCCGGTGACGATCCGCGTCGACACCGGCCGCCTGCACTTCTTCGATATCGAGTCCGGCGCGTCGATCTGGGGAACAGGCGACGCCGCTCCGGCCAGGGAGGATGAAGAATGAGGGTCAGCTTTGCCGGTGGGGGGACCTCCCCCCGCACCCCCCGACACCGCTCCGCCGGCTTCGGCAGGCGCGCGACGGGAGCCGCCGTGGCGGCGGGACTGCTCCTGTCCGCGGCGGCCGCGTGCGGCGGCGACGACAAGGACGGGGACGGGTCGTCGCCCTCCGGCGGGGGTGAGCTGAAGGGCACCACCATCGAGGTCGCGGCCAAGTGGACCGGCCCGGAGGAGACGAACTTCCGCAAGGTCCTGCAGGCGTTCGAGAAGAAGACCGGGGCGAAGGTCAACTACGCCTCCACCGGTGAGAACACCGACGCCTACCTCGGCCCGCGCATCGAGGCCAAGAACCCGCCGGACGTGGCGATCCTGCCGCAGCCGGGCCTGATGCAGCAGTACGCCGGCAAGGGGGCGCTCAAGCCCCTGGGCGACGACGTGGTCTCGCAGGTCGGCCAGAACTTCGCGCCGTACTGGAAGGAGCTCGGCTCCTCCGACGGCAAGACCTACGGCGTGATCGTCAAGGCCGCCTACAAGTCGATCCTGTGGTACCGGCCGCAGGCGCTCGACGAGGCCGGCGTCCAGCCGCCGGCGGCGTGGGCCGACCTGACCAAGGCGGCGGGCACGCTGCAGGACGCGGGCACCACCCCGTTCACCCTCGCCGCGGGGCCGCAGGACTCCTGGACGCTGACCGACTGGTTCGAGAACGTCTACCTGTCGCAGGCGGGGCCGGACAACTACGACAAGCTCGCCAAGCACGAGATCAAGTGGACCGACCCGAGCGTGGGCAAGGCGCTGCAGACGCTCGCCGAGATCTGGGGCAAGCCCGACTACCTGAACGGCGGCGTCGCGACCGCGACCAAGACCAAGTTCGACGAGTCGGTCACCCAGGTGTTCGGCCAGCAGAAGGCCGCCATGGTCTACGGCGGAGACTTCGCCGCCGCCAACATCGGCACCACCAAGGCCAAGGTCGGCACGGACGCCAAGGTGTTCGCGTTCCCGAAGGCCGGCGACACCGCCCCGGCGATCCTCGGCGGCGACGTCGCGGTCGCGCTCAAGGACGGCAAGGGCGCGCAGGAGCTGATGAAGTACCTCGCCTCGCCCGAGGCGGGCACGGTGTGGGCCGGGCTCGGCGGCTACCTGACGCCGAACAAGAACGTCAAGCCCGACGCCTACTCCGACCCGATCGCCAAGCAGCTGATCACCCAGCTCCAGCAGGCCGGCGACGCCGCCCGCTACGACATGTCCGACCTGGCGCCCGCCGCGTTCGGCGCCACGCCCGGCAAGGGGGAGTGGGAGGCGCTGCGCCAGTTCGTGCAGAACCCGACCGACGTCAAGGGCACGCAGGCCAAGCTGGAGGCCGAGGCGGCCAAGGCGTACAAGTAGGGCCTAGGTAGGGAATCCCTCGATGAAGGCTCCGAATGAGGAGGTGCCGCCGGCCGCGACGGCCGGCGGCGCCGCCGCCATCGACGCCACGCCCGGCCGTCCGGGCGCCCGCGGCGCGCGCGAGCGGCTGACCCCGCCGTCGTGGCTGGCACTGATGTTCCTGCTGCCGGCGCTGCTGCTGCTCGGCTTCCTCGTCGTGTACCCGATCGTCTACTCGGTGATCCGCAGCTTCTTCGACGCCTCGGGCGGCTCCTTCGTCGGCGTCGACAACTACACCGGCGTCTTCAAGGGGCACGACAACCTCGTGGCGGTGCGCAACACCGCCATCTGGGTCGTCGTGGCGCCGACGGTGGTGACCGTCATCGGCCTGGTGTTCGCCGTGCTCACCGAGCGGATCCGGTGGGCGACGGTGTTCAAGCTCGTGGTGTTCATGCCCATGGCGATCTCGTTCCTCGCCTCCGGCGTGATCTTCCGGCTGGTGTACCAGCAGGACCCGGACAAGGGCGTGGCGAACGCGGCCATGGTCGCGGTCCACGACATGTTCCGGCGGGACACCAGCTATCCGGGCGCCGGGCCCCGCAACGGCGGGAACGCGCCGGTCCGCCAGGACGCCGGCGCCGTGGTCTCGGTGCGGCCGTACTCGGCGGGGCAGAGCGCGCTCGTCCCGCTGCTGAAGATCAAGCCGGAGTACCTGCCGAAGGGCGCCGAGCCCGCCGCGCCGCCCCCGGCCGCCGCGCCGGGCCAGCTGACCGGCACGGTCTGGTTCGACTTCACCCGGGGCGGCGGCGGGCAGCAGAACGCCCCGAACTCGGGTGAATCCGGCCTGCCGGGCATCAGGGTGGAGGCGGTCCAGGGCGGCAAGGTCGTCGCAAAGGCCACCACGGAGGCCGACGGAACCTTCACCATGAGGAAGGTGCCCGCCGGGACGTACACGATCCGGCTGCCCAAGGACAACTTCACCACGGCCTACCAGGGCGCCGAATGGCTCGGCGACACGCTGATCACCCCGGCGATCATCGGGTCGTACCTGTGGGTGTGGTCGGGCTTCGCGATGGTGCTCATCGCCGCGGGGCTCGCCGCCATCCCGCGCGACGCCCTGGAGGCGGCGCGGGTGGACGGCGCCACCGAGTGGCAGGTGTTCCGGCGGGTGACGATCCCGCTGCTCGCGCCCGTCCTGATGGTGGTCCTGGTGACGCTGGTCATCAACGTCCTGAAGGTCTTCGACCTCGTCTACATCATCGGCGGCGGCGATCCGAACGCCAGCGTGCTGGCGCTGCAGATGTGGACCGAGTCGTTCGGCGGCGGCAACGACCAGGGCTCCGGCAGCGCCATCGCCGTGCTGCTGTTCGTGCTCGTGCTGCCCGCCATGCTGTTCAACATCCGGCGACTGCGGCAGGAGCGCAAATGAGCACCGCGGAGAAGGCCGCGCAGGCGCCCTCCGGGGCGGAGGGCGGTGCGGCGGGGGCGCCGCGCCGCGGCCTGGCCGCGCGGGCCGTCGGCCGGGCCGGCGGCGGCGCCGCGCAGGCGCTGCTGGTCCTGATCGCGCTGTTCTGGCTGGTGCCGACCCTCGGCCTGCTGGTCGCCTCGCTGCGCTCGAACGAGGACAACAACGCCGACGGCTGGTGGAACGTGTTCGCCAAGCCGGCGCAGCTGACCACCGAGTCCTACAGCGCGCTGCTGGACAAGGGCGACTTCGTCGACTCGTTCTGGAACACGGTGCTGATCACCGTCCCGGCGACGTTGCTGGTGGTCGCGATCGCCTCGCTGGCCGCCTACGCGTTCGCCTGGATGGAGTTCCCCGGCCGGGACTGGCTCTTCCTCGGCGTCGTGGCGCTGCTGGTGGTCCCGGTCCAGGTCGCGCTGATCCCGGTCGCCAAGCTGTACGGCCACATCGAGTTCGGCGGCTTCCACATGTTCGGCTCGGTCACCGGCGTGGTGCTGTTCCACGTCGCCTTCGGGCTGCCGTTCGCCGTCTTCCTGCTCCGCAACTTCTTCGCGGCGATCCCCCGGGACCTGCTGGAGGCGGCGCGGATGGACGGCGGCTCGGAGTGGACGATCTTCCGCCGGGTGATCTTCCCGCTGGGCGGCCCGGCGATCGCCTCGCTCGGCATCTTCCAGTTCCTGTGGGTGTGGAACGACCTGCTGGTCGCGCTGGTGTTCGCCGACACCGGGTCGCAGCCGATGACCAAGTGGCTGCAGTCGCAGATGCGGCAGTTCACCGGCAACATCGACATCCTCGCGCCCGGCGCGTTCCTGTCGCTGGTCGTCCCGCTGGTGGTGTTCTTCGCCTTCCAGCGCTACTTCGTCCAGGGGGTCCTCGCCGGCTCGGTGAAGTGACGGTGCTCGAACGGGGCGGTGCCCACGGCCTTGCTCAGGCCGTGGGCACCGCTCCGTTCCAGCGGACCGGTCCTTGCGGGGGACGATTCCTCACGCCCCCTGGTCCGCCGCGCTCAGCTCAGCCGGACTTGCGCAGGTCCGCGGCGCCGTGCCGTTCGGCGGCGTCGGAGTGCCCGATGGCCAGGCCGCTGGACGGGTCGAAGAAGTGCAGGCGGCGCGTGTCGACGGCGAGGTCCACGTCCTGCCCCGGGCGCACGTGCGACCGGGAGTTGACGCGGGCCGTCCACAGCGCCTTGTTGTCGATCAGCGGGATCGTCATGTCGGCCTCGCCCTCCGCGGCGTCCTCGGCCAGGTCCGCGGTGTCCTTGTGCTCGACCGGCGGCGCGTCGATCGTGAAGATCACGTTGATCTCGCTGCCGAGCTCCTCGGTGACGCTGCTGCGCACCGCCATCGGCGCCCAGCCGGGCTGGGCGTGCGCGGAGTCCTCGAAGTCCGACGGGCGGATGCCGAGGATGATCTTCTGGCCGAGGTAGTCGCTCAGACCCGGCTTGCCGTCCACGACCGAGGCCGGGACCGGGAGCGTGTAGCCGGCGAAGGAGACCTGTGCCCCGCCGTCGCCGGTGTCGAGGTCGGCGAGCACGAAGTTCATCGCCGGCGAGCCGATGAACCCGGCCACGAACAGGTTGACGGGGTTGTCGAACAGCCGCTGCGGGGTGTCGACCTGCTGCAGCTTGCCCTCGCGCAGCACGCACACCCGCGACCCCAGGGTCATCGCCTCGACCTGGTCGTGGGTGACGTACACGGTGGTGACGCCGAGCCGCTCGTGCAGCTGGCTGAGGGAGGCGCGCATGGACACGCGGAGCTTGGCGTCGAGGTTGGACAGCGGCTCGTCCATCAGGAACGCCTGCGGCTGGCGCACGATCGCGCGGCCCATCGCGACGCGCTGCCGCTGGCCGCCCGACAGCGCGGCCGGCTTGCGGGACAGGTACTGCTCCAGCCCGAGCATCTTGGCGGCGTCGCGGACCTTCTGCTTGATCTCCGCCTTCGGCGTGCCGCGCAGCTTGAGGCCGAACGCGAGGTTCTGCTCGACCGTCATGTGCGGGTAGAGGGCGTAGTTCTGGAACACCATCGCGATGTCGCGGTCCTTCGGCGCGAGGTCGTTGACGACCTGGTCGCCGATGGAGATCTTCCCGCCGGAGATCTCCTCCAGCCCCGCGATCATCCGCAGCGCGGTGGACTTGCCGCAGCCGGACGGCCCGACCAGCACCATGAACTCACCGTCGCGGATCTCCAGGTCGAGCCCGTCGACGGCCTTGACTCCACCGCCGTACACCTTGTCGACCCGGTCCAGCACGATCTTGGCCATCCGTACCCCTTATGGAAACGTTTCCGCCGTTCCCCCGCCGAGCAGGGGATATGTCGTATTGGCTGGAGTAAACATCATGGAATCGTTTCCAGGGGAGACGTCATCGTGAGAAGATGATCGAAACGGGCGGAAAGGGGCGGCGCGCGGATGGCGGAACGGCGGTCGGCGACGATCAAGGACGTGGCCGCGGCGGCGGGCGTCGGCATCGCCACGGTGTCGCGGGTGTTCTCCGGGACGGGCTCGGCCAGCGCCGCGGCCCGCGAGCGGGTGCTGGCCGCGGCCCGCGAGCTGGACTACCGGCCGAGCGCCCTCGGGCGGGGCCTGAAGCTGCGCCGCAGCGGCGGCATCGGCCTGGTCGTCCCCGACGTCACCGACCCGTTCTGCGCCGAGGTGGTCGCGGGTGTGCTGGCCTGCGCCCGGACCCTCGGCGAGCACGTCATCGTGGACGCCGCGCACGGCGATCCCTCCCGCGAGGCCGAGATCGTCGACCGGCTCGTCGAGCAGCGGGTCGACGGGATCATCGCGCTGCCCGCCGGGGACGAGGCCGACTGGCGCGCCGCGGCCCGGATCTGCTCCAGCGTCGTGTTCGCCGACCGCGTCCTGCCCGGGCTGCCCGACATCCCGTCCGTCCTGGCCGACGACGCGGGCGGCGTGCGGTCCCTCGCCGAGTACCTCGCGGGGCTCGGTCACCGCCGCATCGGGTTCCTCGGCGGCGTGCCGGGCCGCCCCGCGGGCGTGCGCGAGCGCGCGTTCCGCGACACCCTGGCGCAGCTGGGCGTGCCCGTGGAGGAGGACCTGGTCGTGGCCGCCCGCCCCGCCCGCGACGCCGCCTACGCGGCCGCCGCCGGGCTGCTGCAGCGGCGCGCGGACGTCACCGCCGTCCTGGCCGCGGGCCACCTGCTCGGCGAGGCCGCCGTCCTGGTCGCCCGCGAGCTGGACCTGCGCGTGCCGGCGGACGTGTCCATCGCGATGGTGGACGACGTCGCCTGGGCGGAGCTGTGCGACCCGCCGCTCACCGCGGTGGCCAGGCCCGGCCACGACATCGGCTACCGCGCCTGCGAGCTGCTGCTGCGCGAGCCCGCCCGGCGCGGCAGGGGAGGGCCCGTCCTGCTGCCGACGGAGCTGGTGGTGCGCGGCAGCTGCGGTCCGCTGCGCTCCGCGCGCCGATAGCGCCGCCGCCGGGTCCGGAGCGGCGCCCGGCCTCCGCGGGAAGGCCGATCCGTGATCGAAGGGGGGCCCATGCACCGGCCTCGGCGCGCTAGATTTCCCGCGTGGAGGAGATCGATCGTCAGATCATGGCCCTGCTCGCCGACGACGGGCGGATGAGTTTCACCGACCTGGCCAAGGAGACGGGGCTGTCGGTGTCGGCGGTGCACCAGCGCGTCCGGCGGCTGCAGAAGCGCGGCGTCATCAAGGGCTTCGCCGCCCAGCTGGACAACGGGCAGATCGGCCTGCCGCTGACCGCCTTCGTGTCGATCAAGCCGATCGACCCGGCCGCCCCCGACGACGCCCCCGACCGGCTGGCCCACCTGCAGGCGATCGAGGCGTGCCACTCGGTGGCGGGGGAGGAGAGCTACATCCTCAAGGTCCGGGTCGCCTCCCCGAACGAGCTGGAGGACCTGCTGCAGAAGATCCGCGCCGCCGCGAACGTCGCGACCCGCACCACGGTCGTGCTCAGCACGCCCTGGGAGGCGCGGCGGCCGCCCCTGTAGTCAGGCCCCGGGCGCGAACGCCTCCAGCGCCTCCAGGGCGCGGTCCAGCGACGCCTCCGGATCGGCGTCCGGCCCGGTGATCTCGGGGTCGAAGTTCAGGTCGACGAACAGCTCGGTGACGCCCTGCCGCGCCAGCGCCCCGAAGTCGCCGCGGATCTCCTCGAAGGCGCCGGTGAGCGGGCGCCGCTCCTCCCGTCCCGCGGGGCGGACCCGGACCGCGCCCCGGCACACGAACCGCAGCGCGGACGCGTCCCGCCCGGCCTCCTCGGCCGCCGCCCGCACCACCTCGACGGAGCGGCCGATCGCGGCGGGGTCGGCGCGGCTGGAGCTGACCCAGCCCTCGGCCAGCCGCCCGGCGCGCCGCAGTGCGGGCTCGGCCCCGCCGCCCAGCAGGATCGGGGGCCCGGACGGCTGGAGCGGGCGCGGGTCCATGGTCACGGGCGGGATGTCGTAGAACTCGCCCTGGAACCGCGCGGCGTCCCCGGGCCCGCCGGCCCACAGGGCGCGCAGGGCGGCGATGAACTCCTCGGCGCGGGCCCCGCGCCGCGCCATCGGGGCGCCGACCGCGGCGAACTCCTCCCGCATCCAGCCGATCCCGAGCCCGAGGTCCAGGCGCCCGCCGCTGACGTGGTCGAGGGTGGCGGCCTGCTTGGCGAGGATCGGCGGCGCGTAGAACGGCAGGTTCACGACCGCGACGCCGAGCCGCGCCCGGGTGGTGTGGGCGGCGAGGTAGGCCAGGGTGATCAGCGGGTCGGGGACGTTGCGGTAGGTGCGGTCCGGAGACCCGGCGGGGTTGAGGACCCGCTGCAGCGTCCACAGCGAGCGGTAGCCGAGCTCCTCTGCCCGCCGCGCCACCGTCACCTGGTGGCGCGGGGTCGCCCACGCTCCCGACCCCGGTACCGCGAACCCGATCTCCATGGCGGCCCCCTCCCCGCACCGGCGGAACCTTACAACGTCAAGGGCGGCGCCGGTTCAGCGGGCCGAGAGCCCTGCAGACCGCCCGTCCATCGCCATGGTAGGTACCCGGGCGGCGGCGGCCCGACCGCGGGTCAGCGGCGGCGGAACGCGGTGCGCAGGGCCGCGTGGGCGGACGGCGGGGCGGCGACGTGGTCGAGGGCGAGGAGCGCGGCGCCGAGGAGCGGGGGGTCATCGGGGACGAGCAGGCGGGCACGCGGCGCGAGGGCGGCGTAGCGGTCCGCGACCGCGTCCATCAGCAGCGGCCGGCGGGCCGCGAGGACGCCGCCGCCGAGGACGACGTCGGCGGGGGCGTCGAGCAGGTCCAGGCGGCGCAGCGCGACCGAGCCGAGGATCGCCACCTCCTCGGCGAGCCGGAGCACCACGCCGCGGGCCACCTCGTCGGCGGCCTCGGCGATGTCGAGCAGGACGGGCGCCAGGGCGGTGAGACGGTCCTGGCCGATCTCGCCGAGGTGGAGGGCGAGGCCCACGTCGATGGCGCGGGCCACGCCGAAGTGGGCGGCGACCGCGGCGGTCAGCGCCGTCTCCGGTCCCCGGCCGTCCTCGCCGCGGATGGCGTGCCACAGGGCCGAGCGGCCCAGCTCCCCGCCGCCGCCCCAGTCGCCGGTGTGGGGGCCGAGGGACGGGAACCGCGCGGTGCGCCCGTCGGGGGCGACGCCCGCGCAGTTGATGCCGGCGCCGCAGACCACCGCGACGCCCCAGCCCTCGGTGCCGGCGCTGCGCAGCAGCGCGAACGTGTCGTTGCCGACCGTCACGCTCGGCGCGGCGCCCCGGGCGAGCAGGAGCTTCTCCAGCCGCTCCTCCTCGCCCGGCAGGTCGACGTTGGCCAGGTAGGCGGCCAGGTGGACGACGTCGCCGGTCCGGACGCCGGCGGCCCGCAGCGCCCTGCCGATGTCGGCCGTCAGCGCGTCGAGCGCGGCGTCGAGCCCGGCGGCCTGCGGGCGGAACCCGTCGCCGCGCACGGTGGCGAGCAGCTCGCCGGCGGTGGTGGCGACGGCCGCGTCGGTCTTGCTGTTCCCGCCGTCGATGGCGAGCAGCACGCCTGCGGCCATCAGGCGGCCCACGGGAGGTGGGCGCGGTTGGCGGCGACCAGGTCGCGGGCCAGGCGCTCGGCCGTGTCCAGCTGGCCCACGAGCGGATGCGCGAGCAGCGCCGCGGCGACCCGGTCCACGCCGCCGCGCAGCGCCGCCTCCAGGGCCAGCTCCTCGTACGCCGACACATGGGCGACCAGCCCGGCGAGCAGTGGCTCCAGGGGCGGGACGGGCAGCGGCACCGGCCCGGACCCGGTGATCCGCGCCGGCACCTCGATGACCGCGCGGTCGTCCAGGAACGGCAGGGTGCGGTGGTTGCGCACGTTGACGACCTGCACGTCGCCGCGACCGCCGATCAGGGACGCGGCCAGCTGCACGGCCGCCTCGGAGTAGAACGCGCCGCCGCGCTCGCCGAGCCGGGCGGGCCTGGTGTCCAGGGCGGGGTCGGCGTAGGCCTCCAGCAGGTCGCGTTCGAGCGCGGCGACCTCCTCGGCCCGCGACGGCGCGCCGCGCTGCTCCCCGACGACGCGGTCGTGCTCGTAGAAGTAGCGCAGGTAGTAGGACGGGACGGCGCCGAGCGCCTGGAGGAACGGGGCGGGAAGGCCGGAGATCGCGGCGAGGTCGCCGGGGTGCCGGTCGAGCAGGTCCGGCAGGACGTCGTGCCCGTCCAGCTGGACCGACCGCACCCAGGTGAGGTGGTTGAGCCCGGCGTGGCCGAGGCCGACCCGGGCGGGGGGGACGTCCAGCAGCGCCGCCGCGCGCCGCTGGAAGCCGATCGCGACGTTGCACAGGCCGACCGCGCGGTGCCCGGCGTCCAGCAGGGCGCGGGTGACGATGCCGACCGGGTTGGTGAAGTCGATGATCCAGGCGTGCGGGGCGCGGGCGGCGACGCGCCCGGCGATGTCCAGCACGACCGGGACGGTGCGCAGCGCCTTGGCGAGGCCGCCGGCGCCGGTCGTCTCCTGCCCGACGCAGCCGCAGGCGAGCGGCAGCGTCTCGTCGACGTGCCGGGCCGCCTGCCCGCCGACGCGCAGCTGGAGCAGGACGATCGTCGCGTCCGTGACCGCCGCGTCCAGGTCGCCGGTGGTGACGACGCGGGCGGGATGGCCGGCGCGGGCGAGCATCCGCGCGGCGAGCCCGCCGACGAGCTCCAGCCGCCGGGCGTCGGGGTCGGCGAGCACCAGCTCCGACACCGGCAGGGCCGCGTGCGCCCGCGCGAGCCCGTCGACCAGTTCGGGGGTGTAGGTGGACCCGCCCCCGATGACCGTCAGCTTCAACCCTTCACTCCCGTCAAGGTCACGCCCTGGATGAACACGCGCTGGGCGAGGAAGAACACCACCAGCACCGGCAGGATCGTCAGCAGCGTCGCGGCCATGGTGAGGTTCCACTCGACGTGGTGGGCGGCGCGGAACGTGGCGACGCCGATGGCGAGCGTCCAGTGGTCGGGGTCTGCGTACACCAGCGGCCTGAAGTAGTCGTTCCAGCAGTAGAAGAACTGGAACAGCGCCACCGCGGCCAGGGCGGGCTTCGCCATCGGCAGGACGACCCGCAGCATCGTGCGCAGCTCGCCGCAGCCGTCCACGCGGGCGGCGTCGGCGTACTCGCGGGGGATCGTCACCAGGAACTGGCGCAGCAGGAAGATCGAGAACGCGTCCCCGAACAGCTGCGGGATGATCAGGGGCCACAGCGTGCCGGTCAGCCCGAACCGGGCCCAGACGATGTACAGCGGCACCATGGTGACCTGCGGCGGCAGCATCATCGCCGAGATCACCACGACGAGCGCCAGGTTGCGGCCGCGGAACCGGAACCGGGCCAGCGCGTACGCCACCGGGACGCTGGAGACCAGCATGAACAGCGTGGACAGGCCCGCGTACACGGTGCTGTTGACGGTCCAGCGGATCATGTCGCCGCTGAACACCTCGGCGAAGTTGGCGAGGTGCGGGCCGCGCGGCCACAGGTCGCCGCTCAGTGCCTGCCGGTCGGTCATCACGGCGGTCAGCAGCATGAACGCCAGGGGCGCCAGGAACATCACGCCGATCGCGACGGCGGTGGCGTGCACGGCGAGCCACAGCAGCGCCCGGCGGGCGCGCCCTCCCGGGATCATTGCGCCTCCTCTCCGGCGAACGCGCGGAACCGGCGGAGCAGGAACACGGTGAACGCCATCGCGGTGGCGAACATGACGAGCGCCAGCACGCACGCGTAGCCCATGTTGAACTGGCGGAACCCCTGGTCGTAGAGCCACTGCGGGAACGTCAGCGTCGAGCCGTCGGGGTAGCCGGGGGAGTACTGGACGCCGGGCAGGTCGGCGCGCCCGGAGGCGACCTTGCCCGCCACCATCGGCTGCGTGAAGTACTGCAGCGTCTCGATGACGCCGGTGACGGCGGAGAACGCCAGGACGGGGGACACGGTCGGCAGCGTGATGTGCCGGAACCGGGCCCAGGCGCCGGCGCCGTCGATCGCGGCCGCCTCGTACAGCGACGCGGGCACGTTCAGCAGCGCCGCCAGCATGATGATCATGACGTCGCCGACCGCCCACAGACCGAGCAGCGTCAGGCCGGGCTTGGCCCAGGCGGCGTCGTTGAAGAAGTCGGGCAGCGGGATCCCGAGGCGCGCGGAGAGGGCCGGGAAGGGGCCGGTGCCGGGGTTCAGCAGGAACACGAACGCGACCGTGGCCGAGACGGGCGGGACCAGGTACGGCAGGTAGAGGATCGAGCGCAGCACGCCCGCGCCCCGCTTGATCCTGGTGAGCAGCTGGGCGACGCCGAGGCCGAACAGCACCCGCAGCGGGACGAGCACGGCGACCAGCCACAGCGTGTTGCGCATCGCCGTCCAGGCGTCGCGGTCGTGCAGCAGGTAGGTGTAGTTGTCGAGGCCGACGTACTCCAGCGTGAACAGGTTGTAGCGGGTGAAGGAGAAGTAGACGGTGGCGGCGAGGGGGTAGACGAAGAACAGGCCGAACCCGGCGAGCCAGGGGGACAGGAACGCCAGGACCCGGAGCCGCTGTCGGCGGCGCGCCCGCGCCGCCGACGTCCCGCCCCGCGCCCGGGGGAGCGGGAGGCGCAGTGAGCCGGATGCCACGGTCAGCCTCCGGCGAGCTTGAGGGAGTCGTCGACCTCGCCGTCGAGCTTCCTCAGCGCCCGGCCGAGGTCGCTCACCCTGCCGGGCTCCCACTCCTCCTGGGTGAACTTCTCGAACCGGACGATGTAGTCGTTGCCGTTCGGCGTCGGCGGCGTGGTAGAGCTGTTGGGGTTCTTGAAGACGTCCAGGAACGTCCGGAACTGCGGCGGCAGTGTCAGCTTCGGCGACGACAGCGCCGGGATCGTGGAGGGAACGTTGGCGAGCGCGTTGGCGAAGGTGACCAGCGCGCCGGTGTCCGTGGTGAGGTACCGGACGAACTCCCAGGCCGCCGGGGCGTGCTCGGCGCCGCGCGGGATCCCGACGACGGTGCCGGTGATGAACCCGCCGCCGTAGGCGCTCGCGCGATCGTCGGAGACGGGGACGGGCGCCGTGCCGTAGTCGAGCCCGGGCGCCTCCTCCTGGATGAACCTGGTGCGCCACTCGCCGTCCACGGCCATCGCCGTCCTCCCCTTCTCGAAGGGGTTGGACGACTCGAACTCCTGGCCCATCGAGCGCAGGAACTTCTTGACGTTGTCGTAGCCGTACCAGTCGATGAGGCTCTTGTTCCACCTCAGGTAGGCCTGGAAGGCGGGGTCGCCGGCGAAGTTGGCCTTGCCGTCGCCGGTCAGCCACGTGACGCCGAACTGCGGGGCCAGGTGCTGGACCTGGTGCTCGTAGTACTGGACGGACGGCATGAAGCCGGCGACCTTGATGGTCCCGTCGGGGGACCGGACGGTGAGCTTCTTGGCGAGCGCGGTCAGCTCGCCCATCGTCTTCGGCGGCTGCTCGCCCTTCATCAGCTTCTTGTTGTAGTAGAGGCCGTAGGCGTCGGCCAGCAGCGGCATCGCGCAGCGGGTGCCCTTGTACTCGGTGTAGCTCCGCACCGCCCGCGGGAACTGGTTCAGGTCCAGCCCGGACTTGTTGATGTAGGGCGAGAGGTTCTGCCACGCGCCGCTCTGGCACCACTGCCCGACGCTGTCGGTGGTGAAGGACGACACCACGTCCGGCGGGTTCCCGCCGCGGATGGCGTTGGTGATGCGGTCGTCGGTCTGGCCGTTGACGAGCTTGACGGTGATGGTGGGGTGGGCCTTGTTGAAGCCGGCGACGGCGTCCTGGAAGGCCTTCACCTCGTGCGGGGCGCTCCAGCCGTGCCAGACCTCGATGGTCTGCTTCTCGCCGGACGCCGGGCCCTTGCCGGACTGGTCGCCGCCGGCCGTGCACGCGGCCGCGAGAGCGAGCCCGGCGGCGGCCATGACCGCCGCGAGCCGGCGCGTTGTGGTGGTGGGCACTCCGGTTCTCCTTCGGGGGTGGGGAACGGCGTGGTGGAGGACGGCATGCGGGGAGGGTCAGGGGACGGTGGTGGTGAAGACCTCGTCGCGGGTCTCCTGGAGCGCCTGCTGGAGGGCCCCGGCCAGGACGGGGTTGCCCTGGACGGTGCTCAGCCGCACCTCGGGGCGCGGGATCGTCAGGCTGTGCAGGTGCTGTTCGACGCGCGCGCGGAGCGGTTCGCCGCCGGCGCGCAGGACGTCGCCGGTGAGGACGACGAGCGCGGGGTCGATGACGGCCACGACCGTGGCGAGCGTGGCGCCGAGCCTGGTGGCGAGCTCGGTGAGGGCGCGTTCCGCGCGGGCGCCCGCGTCCGTGGCCGTGCGCCTGCCCGCGGTCTCCACGTCGGCCGCGGCGCGGCTGAGCGCGGTGGCGGCGTCCCGTCCGCGGAAGCCGTGCTCGCGCATCAGCCTCAGTACGGCCGCGCCGCCGGTGAGGCTGTGCACGCCGCCGGTGTGGGTGCGGCGCACGTCCCGCATGAGCGGGGCGCCCACCGCGGGCATGTAGCCGATCTCCCCGGCGCCGCCGGTCGCGCCCCGGTGCAGCGCCCCGTTCAGCACGACGGCCATGCCGACGCCGTCGGCGACCCACAGCAGGACGAAGTCCGCCGCGCCCTCGGCCCGCCCGCGGGCCCGCTCGGCGAGCGCGGCGAGGTTGACGTCGTTCTCGATCGCGACGCGCACGCCGAGCCCGCCGCTCAGGGTGTCCACCAGGTCGGGGATGTGCCAGCCGGGGATGTGCGAGGCGTAGCCGAGGCGGCCGGTGGCGGGGTCGACGGCGCCCTGGATGCCGACGACGGCCCGGTCGAGGCGGTCCCGGGTGAGGCCGGCCGCAGCGGCGGCGCCGTCGAGCGCGGCGGCCATCCGGGCCACGACGTCCACGCCGGTGCGGCCGGGCGTGGGCAGGGTGTGCTCGCCGACGACCGTCCCGGCGAGGTCGGCGACGCTGGCGCGGATCCGCGCGGGGGTGACGTCGGCGCCCGCGACGTGGGCGGCGGCGCCGTTGATCCGGTACAGCTCGGCGGTGCGTCCGGGCAGGCCCTCGCGGACGCCGTCGCGGACGACGAGCCCGGCCTGCTCCAGCCGCGCGAGCAGCTGGGAGGCGGTCGGCTTGGAGAGGCCGGTGAGGTCGGAGATCTGCGGCCGGGTCAGCGGCCCCCGGGCCAGCAGCGCCTCCAGCGCGGCGCGGTCGTTGATCGCCCGCAGCAGGCTGGGCGTTCCGGGGACGGGCATGGACACGGCGGCTCCTCCGAGTTAAGAAGGTTTCCTAACTTGGAGGTGAAGGTAAAGACTCCCGCCGATGGCGTCAAGACCCGGGACGGGTCAGGGCGCGGTGACGATGAAGGCGGAGTTGCCGAAGCCGACCTCGTCGCCGGGCCGGACGCGGGCCGGGCCGGTCAGCCGGTACCCGTTCACGCGGGTGCCGTTCATCGACCCGAGATCGGAGATCATCCAGCCCTCGTCCGCGCGGTAGATCTCGGCGTGGAACCGGGAGACGGTGAGGTCGGTGAGGATGAACTGGCAGGCGGGGGCGCGGCCGACGACGATGCGGCCGAGCTCGCGCGGCGGGAGCATGAACCGGGGCAGCCGCGGCGCCCGCCACGCCGCCTCGATCCGCGCGGTCGCCTGCGAGACCGAGGAGATGAGGCCGGTCAGCCGGTTCACGACGCGGTTGCCGGTCGGCAGGTCGTGCACGATGTCGGCCAGCTCGGCCTTGCTGCGCGCCTGCAGCACCTGGTCGACACGGCGCTCGAACGTCTCGTTCGACATCCGGCCCTCGGCCACGCGGTCGCTGAGGACGCGCAGCACCCGGTCCCGTTCCGTGTCGGACGCTCTCACCGGGAATGAGGGCTGACCGTCCATAGCTGTGAGTATCCAGTCCCCGTCGTCGGCTGTCCAGAAAGGCCCGTCGGGCCGAGGGCGGGCGATCGCCCTCACCCGCCCTCCACCTTTCGACGCCGTCCCATCCCCGGAAGTTCGGGGAGGAACGGCGCCGAACGGACGCCGCGGGGCGCTCAGCGCGACAGCAGGTCGCGGGCGATGTGGGTGACCTGGATCTCGTCGGTGCCGGCGTAGATCTGGAAGGACTTGGCGTCGCGGGCGAGCTGCTCCACGCGGTACTCGCTCATGTAGCCGTTGCCGCCGAACAGCTGCACGGCCTCCTGCGCGACCTCGCTGGCGGCCTGCGCGGCGTACAGCTTCATCGCCGACGCCTCGGCCAGGGTCGGGGTGCGCCCGGCGCGCTGCATCTCGATGTGCCGGAACACCAGGTTCTGCACGTTGAGGCGCGCGACCTCCATCTTCGCCAGCTTGAGCTGGATGAGCTGGAAGTCGCCGATGCGCTGCCCCCACAGCTCCCGGGTCTTGGCGTACTCGACCGACAGCTTCAGGCACTCCTCGATGACGCCGAGGGCCATCGCGGCGACGCCGGCGCGCTCGGTGACGAAGTTCTGGCGGGCCGACTCCTTGCCGCCCTGCGAGCCGGAGGCCAGGAGCCGGTCGGCGCCCGCGCGCACGTCGTCGAGGAACATTTCGCCGGTGGGGGAGGAGTGCAGCCCCATCTTGCGCAGGGGCTTGCTCTGCTCCAGGCCGGGCATGCCCCGGTCGAGGACGAAGGTGAGGATCTCCCGGTCCCGCGGGGCGGCCCCGTTGTCGAGTTTGCAGTAGAAGACGATCGTGTCGGCGTAGGGGCCGTTGGTGATGAAGGTCTTGCCGCCGTTGATGACGTACTCGTCGCCGTCCTTGCGCGCGGTGGCCTGCATCCCGCCGAACGCGTCGGACCCGGAGTTCGGCTCGGTGATCGCCCAGGCGCCGACCTTCTCCATGGTGAGCAGCGGGAGCGCCCAGCGCTCCTTCTGCTCGGGCGTGCCGCGCTTCATGATCGTCCCGGCGGCGAGGCCGAGCCCGACGCCCATCGCCGAGACCAGGCCGGGCGCGACCCTGCACAGCTCGATGACCGGCAGCATCGACATCGCCGCGTTGCCGCCGCCGGGCCGGTCGTCGCCGGACTCCTCGGCGCCGGCGGCCTCACCCGGGCCCCCGCGTTCCCTGGCCAGCCGGGCGTGGAAGGACGAGCGGGCCATCTCGTCCATCCCGAACGTCTTGTAGAGGCTGCGGAGCAGGTCGTAGGGCGGCAGCTCGCCCGACTCCAGCGCGTCCAGGTTCGGGCGGACCTCCGCGTCGATCCAGCCGCGCACCGCGTCCCGGATCATCAGGTCTTCCTCGGACCACTCGATCATGCTCTGTCCCGCCCTCTCGACACCCGCCGCGTACCGGGCCCATCCAAGCAGAGATTGAAAGCGAGCACTTATTCGGGGGCCGCTAGCCGAGATGGACGACGTCGGCGAGGACGCCGCCGTCCGCCGTGAGCCGGTCGGGCGCGGGGCTGTCGTAGACGACGAGAAGACGGGTGCCGGGCTCGTCCAGCACGGCGATGCCCTCGGCGTGGTCGTCGCCGTCGCCATGGGGCAGTTCGCCCAGTTCCACCAGTTCGTCGGCCGTGACGATCTCACCGGCGTCGGCGCGGGCCGCGCCCGCCCAGCGCACGAGGCGCACCGGGCCGTCCAGGTCCATGCTCGGCCCGGTGAGCAGCAGCAGATCGTCGCCGTGCGGGCACAGGTCGCGGATCCCGAGGCCGCCGAGGTCCAGGAAGTGGGTGCGGTAGGGCTCGCCGTCGTCGCCGACGGGCAGCGCCCGCAGGCGCCGCGGGTCCCTCGGGTGCGGGGCGGGGCGGATCTCCACCAGTACCGCCCAGCCGCGCAGCACGGGCCCGCGCAGCCCGATGTAGAGGCGGTCGCCGTGCACGGCGACGCCCTCGATGTCCAGGCCGTTGTCCTTGCTCGGGATGGGCAGGAACGGCGCTAGGTGCGGGTCGTCGGCCAGCAGGTCGGCGATGGAGTCCTTGTCCAGGCCGAGGACGGCCGCGGTGCGGTCGCCGTCCTCGGGGACGGCGCGGGGCAGCCCGTCGTCGCCGGTCACCAGGGGGATGCGGGCCAGGATGAAGCGGTTGTCCTCCCGCACGACGGTGGCGAGGCGCTTGCGCGCCTTGGCGTCGCCGTTCCCCGGCTTGATCTTCTTGCGCTTGAGGCTGTGCGAGCCGATCGCCCACAGCCACCCGTCGGCGCGGGCGAGGCCCTCGATGTCGGCCTCCTCGTCGGGCCCGGCCGGGAGCGGGACGAGGTCGGCGAGGGCGACCGTGACCTGCCCGCCGTAGCCGGTGACGAGCCCGTCCTCGCCGGTGACGGCGGTGAGCCGCTCGATGGTGGCGGTCTCGTCGCCCGCCACCCACAGGCAGCGGCCGTCCTGGCGCACGGCGGACAGGTTGACGTGCGTCTCGGCCTCACGGCTCTCCTGGCGAAAGCGCAGCTCGACCCGGCGTTCCACGATCATTAGGGCATGCTCCCACAGCCGCGCGAACCGGGGCGTGCGCGGAACGGTCCAGAACCGGCCCTCAGACGTCCCAGAGGACGTCCAGCCGCGCGGGCTTGCGGAACACCAGCCCGTGCGGCCGGGCTGGCCGGGAGGGATCGAGCCGCAGCCCGGGCAGGCGGTCCAGCAGCGCGGTGAGCGCGGTGCGGGCCTCCATCCGGGCCAGGTGCGCGCCGAAGCAGAAGTGGGGCCCGTGCGCGAACGCCAGGTGCTCGGCGGCGTTGCGGCGCCGCACGTCGTAGCGGTCGGGGGCGGGGAACACCGAGGGGTCGCGGTTGGCGCCGGCGATCGACACCCGCACGAGGTCGCCCGCCCGGACCGCCGCCCCGCCGAGCTCGGCGTCGCGGGCGGCGTACCGGTCGACGACCGAGGCCGCGGGCTCCAGCCGCAGCGACTCCTCGATGGCGGCGGGCAGCAGCTCCGGGTCGTCCAGGACGAGCCGGAGCTGGTCCGGGTGCCCGAGCAGGTGCAGCGCGGCGTTGGCGATCATCCCTTCGGTGGTGTCGATGCCGCCGAACATCAGGATCGCGGCGTTGGCGACGACCTCGGCGGTGCCCAGGTCGGCGCGGGCGGCCTCGGCCAGCAGCGACCCGGGGCGGGCCGCGGCGATCGCCTCCTCGACCGCCGCGCGCAGCAGCCGGTACGCCTCGTCCGCGCGCGCGGGCGCCGCGCCGCCCGCGGTGATGGCGGACACGGCCTCCACGAACGCGCCGTACCAGGAGCGGACGGTCGCGGCGTCCACCCCGTGCAGCCCGAGGGCCTCGGTGACGACCGCGACGGCGAGCGGCCCGGCCAGCTCACCGCGCAGCTCGGCGTGGCCCGCCGGCGCCAGGGCGCCGACGAGCCGGTCGGTCTCGGCCTGGACGAACGCGGTGAACCGCTCCCGCGTCCGCGCCGGTCGGAACGGCCGGGCGAACGCGTCGCGGTGCCGCGTGTGGACGGGGCCGTCCAGCGACAGCATGCTCGGCCCGACGACCTGCGCGGTGGAGAAGCGCGGGTCGTCCACGGTGTAGGCGGCCGCGTCGCGCATGACCTCCAGCGCCGGGCCGCGGGCGGTCACCAGCCAGCCGCCCAGCGCGGGCAGCCAGGAGACGGGCTCGTGCTCGCGGAGGCGGGCCAGGTGCGGGTGCGGGTCGTCCTCCAGGGCGGCTGCCGTCACCGACGCGCCGAGGGGGAAACGGGAGGTCAGGTCGAGGGTCACCCGCGCCAGTCTATTCCGCCACGTTTCGGATCTACAACGTAAAGGCGCCGGGCCGGTGGCTCAGGCCGTCTGCGACCGCTCCCGCCACCAGTTCTGACCCTCCTCCGGCAGCGTGTAGATCGGGTCGTGGTACTCGTAGCGCCGGGTCAGCGCGTCGGGGTCGGACAGCTCCAGGCCGGTGCGGTAGTTCTTCGTCCAGTAGGAGATGCCGCGCTCGCGGTCGTAGTCGGCGAGCTGGTGCACCCACCGCTTGCCGACGTAGGGGACGTCGCAGACGATCCGCGGGGTGGCGAAGCCGGGCAGGTAGCCCATGATCGCGTGCTGCAGCCCCTGCGCCTCCCAGACCGCGAGCCGCCAGTGCTCGCTGCTCGGGATCATGTCGCACATGTACAGGTAGTACGGCAGGATCCCGGCCTCGTCGAGCAGCGCGAACGACAGGTCGAGCAGCGCCTCGGGCGTGTCGTTCACGCCGCGCAGCAGGACGCCCTGGTTGCGCACGTCGCGGATGCCGGTGTCGAGCATCGCGCGGGCCGCCTTGGCGACCAGCGGCGTCACCGACTGGGCGGCGTTGACGTGGGTGTGGATCGCGATCTGCACGCCGCGCGCGTTCGCCTTGGTGGCCAGGCGCTCCATCCCGGCGCGGACGTCGTCCTGGAGCCAGTGCTGCGGCAGCCCCATGAGCGCCTTGCTGGCCAGGCGGACGTCGCGGATGTTGTCGATGTCCAGCAGCGAGTCGACGAACGACTCCAGCCGCGCCCACGGCATGTTGGCGACGTCGCCGCCGGAGACGACCACGTCGCGGACGCCGGGGGAGCGGCGCAGGTAGTCCAGCATGGCGCCGAGCCGGTCCGGCGGCTTGATGGTGAACTTGTGCTTGTCGACGTTCGGCGTGGAGTTGCCGACCAGGTCCATGCGGGTGCAGTGCCCGCAGTACTGCGGGCACGTCGGCAGGAGCTCGGCCAGGACCTTGGTGGGGTAGCGGTGGGTGAGGCCCTCGACGGCCCACATCTCGGCCTCGTGCAGCGAGTCGCGGGAGGCGTGCGGGTGGGACGGCCAGTCGGTGCGCCGGTCGCTGATCACCGGGATCATGTAGCGGCGCACGGGATCGGCGTAGAACGCCTCGGTGGAGGAGACGTCCATCGTGTTCAGCATCTGCGGGGGCAGCAGCATCGACATGGTGGCGCGCTCGGCCTGGTCGCGTTCCAGGTCGGCGTAGAAGCGCTCGTCGAGCAGGTCGCCCATGACCCGGCGCAGCTGCCTCACGTTCTTGACGCAGTGGGCGCGCTGCCACTGAGCCGACTCCCACTCGGCCTCCGTGACGTCCCGCCACCCCGGCAGGCGCCGCCAGTCGGGCTCTGTCAGCGGCCGGCGCCGGTAGGCGTACGGCTGGCGCGCGGCCTCCTCGGACTGGAGGGCGTCCGGGTGCAGGGCAGTGGTCATCGGTGACCGCCTCCTCGCCTCACATTGATCGCATAAAAGTCTTGTGTGCCGCCGACGTTACGGGAAGACTTTCGATGAAACCAGTGGTGCCCTGCATATCTTACGTAACTCCACCTGATGTTGGGAGAAAGGCGGCATGGCGATGACCGGAGGCGGGACGGGGACGGCGGTCGGGCTGCACCGGGTGCTGGAGCCCGCGGGCGTCCTCCCGCAGGCCGCGCTCCGGCTGGACGCCGACCCGCGGATCCGGCCGGACGAGGTGCGGATCGGCGTCGAGCGCCTCAACCTGGACGCCGCGTCCTACCGCCAGCTGCACACCGCGCACGGCGGCGACCCGGACGCGATCCGCGCCGAGGTGCTGCGGATCATCGGGGAGCGCGGCAAGATGCACAACCCGGTGACCGGGTCGGGGGGCATGCTCGTCGGCGTGGTCGAGGAGGCCGGGCCGGACTCGCCGCTCGGCCTGAAGCCCGGCGACCGCGTCGCCACCCTGGTGTCCCTCACCCTCACTCCGCTGGCCGTCACCGACGGGCTCGCGGAGTGGGACGGGCGGTCCGAGCAGGTGCCGGCGCGCGGCCACGCGATCCTGTTCGCCCGCTCCATCGCCGCCGTCCTGCCCGACGACCTGCCGGTGCCGCTGGCCCTCGCCGTGATGGACGTGTGTGGCGCCCCTGCCCTCACCCACCGCGTCGTCTCGGCGCGCGAGGACGGCCCCGTGGTGGTGGTCCTGGGCGCCGCGGGCAAGAGCGGGTGCCTGTCGCTGGCCGCCGCGCGCCGCGCCGGTGCGTCCCGGGTGATCGGGCTGGTCCCCACCGCCGAGGAGCGGGAGCGGCTGGCGGCCTCGGGCCTGGCCGACGACGTCGTGCTCGCCGACGCCCGCGACCCGGTGGCGGTCGCGGCGGCCGTCGGCGAGCCGGCCGACGTCACCGTCGTCTGCGTGGACGTGCCGGGCTGCGAGCACGGCGCGATCCTCGCGACCGCGCCCGGCGGCACCGTCGTGTTCTTCTCGATGGCGACCTCGTTCCCGGCCGCGGCGCTCGGCGCCGAGGGGCTGGCCGCCGACGTCACGATGCTCATCGGGAACGGCTACGTCCCCGGGCACGCCGAGACCGCCCTGGAGCTCGTGCGGTCGGAACCCGCGGTGCGTGCGTTGTTCACCTCCCGGACCGGCGCGGATTCGGCAGAATGACCGGGAACATCCCGGCCGCGGCGGGGACCGTCCGATCATCGAGGGAGAGAGCATGGCGAGCATCACCGAGGAGCTGCGCGGGCGGGACCCGAAGGAGCGCCAGGCGCAGATCGTCGACGTCCTGGTCGACGCGTTCTCGGACCTGATGGAGCGCAGCCCCGCCGAGTTCCGCCGCCGCTTCCGCAAGATGGCGTCCGACCCGTTCGCGTTCTACCGGGGCAGCGCCTGCCTGTTCTACGCCGACATCGAGCACGACGACGACCCGTGGGCCGACGAGCGCACGTCCCGCGTGTGGATCCAGGGCGACCTGCACGCGCAGAACTTCGGCACCTACATGAACGACGACGGCGTCTTCGTCTTCGACGTCAACGACTACGACGAGGCCTACGTCGGCCACTTCACCTGGGACGTCAAGCGGCTGGTGGCCAGCCTGGCGCTGCTGGCGTGGCAGAAGGCGATCTCCGACGCCGACATCCGCCGGCTCATCGAGACCTACGTGCGCGCCTACGTCGACCAGGTCCGCAAGTTCGCCGCGCACGCGGGCGACGAGAAGTTCGCGCTGACGCTCGACACCACCGACGGCTACGTCCGCGACGTGCTGGTCGCCGCGATGGGCGGCACCCGGACCGGGCTGCTGAAGGGCATGACCGTCGTCTCCGGTGCCGAGCGACGGTTCCGCGACCGCCCCGGCGTCCGCCGCCTCGACGACGCCGAGCGCGCCGAGGTCGAGGCCGCCTACGCGGAGTACCTGAAGACCATCCCGAAGGAGAAGCGCTTCGGCAGCCTCACCTACGTGATCAAGGACATCGTCGGCGCGTCCGGGTTCGGCATCGGCTCGGCCGGGCTGTCGGCCTACAACATCCTCGTGGAGGGCAACACCCAGGCGCTGGAGAACGACGTCATCCTGTCGATGAAGCAGGGCAACGTCGCCGCGGCCAGCCGGGTCGTCGACGATCCCCGCATCCGCGAGTACTTCCAGCACCACGGGCATCGCACCGCCGTGTCGCGGCGCGCGCTGCAGGCCAACAGCGACCCGTGGCTCGGCCACACCCGGATCGACGGCGTCGGCTACGTCGTGCAGGAGCTGTCCCCCTACGAGGAGGACCTGGACTGGAGCGGCCTCACCGAGCCCGAGGACATGCTGTCGGTGCTCGACGACCTGGGCCGCGCCACCGCCAAGGTGCACTGCGTGTCCGACACCGACTCCGACCACACCCTGGTCGGGTTCCAGGTCGAGGACGCCATCGACGCGGTGATCGGCCGGGACGAGACGGCGTTCGTGGAGGCGATGGTGGCGTTCGGCACCGAGTACGCCGAGATCGTCCGGGAGGACCACACCTACTTCGTGGACGCGTTCCGCAACCACGAGATCCCCGGCCTGTAAGACGGGTCAGGGCCGTCGGGGCGGATCAGGAGCAGCGCGATGTCGTCGTGGCCCGACATCAGGGCCACGACGCCGTCGGCGGTCTCCTCCAGCGTCCCGCCCTGGGAGGCGGCCAGCGCGGAGGCGAGCCGGGCGATGCCATCGTCGAGGGTGCGCATCCGGCTCTCCACCAGGCCGTCGGTGTAGAAGGCGAGCGTCGCGCCCGGCGGGATCGCCGCCGACACCTGCGGGTACTCGGCCGGGTGCTCGTGGCCGGGCACCCCGAGCGGCAGCCCGTGGGAGACGGCGAAGTGCCGTGCGGTGCCGCCGGGGAGGGCCGGCAGCGGTGGCAGTCGCCGCCGAACCCGACCATGCCGCCGCGCCCGCCCCCCGCGGCGGGCGTGGCGGTGAGCGCCGGGTCAGGTTGTGCGCCGGGCTCAGTGCGCGAAGGCGATCGCGGTGCCGGCGCTGATGACGACGGCGATGACGACCAGCACGAGCGAGGAGCGCAGCGGGTTGGGGCGCTGCGGCGGCGCCTTCTTCGGGCGGGGCGCGGTGTGCGCCCGCACCGCTGCGGGCTTCTTGGCCTTCTTGGGCGGTGCGGGCGCAGCCGCTTCGGGCCGCGTGAGCGGGGGCGGGCCCGGCGCGCGTGGAGGCGGGGCCGCCGGCCGGGGTTTCGGCACGGCCACCGGCGGCTCGGGCGCGGGGGGAGGGGGCTCGGGCGGCTCCGGCGGAGACTCCGAAGGCGGTGGAGGCGACGGGGGCTCGGGAGGTTCCGAGCTCTCGGGGGGCGGTTCCGGCGGGGGCGGGGGCGGCGGGGAGATCTCCGAGGGGTCGCAGCCGTTGGTGGAGCCGATGCCGATGACGATCTCGATGTCGACGCACACGCTGATCCCCGGCGTCGGCGTCGGGTGGGCCTGCGCGGAGGCGGGGAACCCGAGCATGACGGCGGGCAGCGTCAGGGCGGGCAGAGCGAGGCCCGGCAGCGTCCGGCTCGGCGGCCTGCGGAGCGGCCGTGCGCGGATCGGCCGCGCCCTGGCCGGGACGGCGGCGGGCGGGGCGGGGCGGGCGCGCATCAGCCGCCTCCCGCGATGCGCTGCAGGTCGGCGTGCAGGCCGGTGAACGCCTCGGGCCCGACGGCGAGGGCGCCGGTGAACACGTGGGAGATGTCGACGGTGAGGTAGGCCCCCGCGGCGAGCAGCGCCGCCATCAGCGACAGCGGCACCAGCGCCATGCCGCGCGGGCGGGCGCCCGCGAGGAACGGCAGCAGCAGGACCACGACGCCGGTGACGAGGGTGACGCCGAGCAGGCCGGCGGGCGGCGTCGTCCGGGCGTCCATGGCGCGCTGCCGCCGCGCCGCGGAGACCTCGCCGAGGTGGTCCAGGACGGCGCTGCGGGCGTCCTTGGCCTCGTCGGTGCCGGCCTGGACGGCGATGACCTCGCGGCGCAGCCCGTCGAGGTCGGCCCAGCCGCGGGCGCTGAGCCGGCCGTTCTTCATCAGCCGCCACTCGGGGCCGCGCACGAGTTCGACGTAGGCGATGAGCCCGTCCTGGACGCGCCGGGCGTCGGCCGCGGGGAGGCGCTGGGCGGCCCAGTACGCCTCGGCGATCGCCTGGCTCTCGGTGTAGGTGTTGGAGCGGGCGGAGTCCGACGTCGTCCACGGCACGACGATGGCGATCGCGAACGCCAGCAGGAACAGTGCGGAGAGCATCGCGCCGGTGTGGGAGGAGGTGGGGCCGTCGGGGGCGGCGTCCTCCGCGCTCCCGCTCGCTCGTCGTACCAGCCGGCTCGCCACGATGACCACGCCGACGGCGCAGGCCGCGGCCACGAAATAAACGATCATGCCCCTCCCGGAATCGGTCCGTCCTTGACCAAGGGTGAGCATAGCTTTACCCAGCGTCGTTACGGGTGGGTTGTCGTGGACCGTCACCTGGGGGTGAGATGACCGCTCGGAGGGGGAAGATGGGGCTGGCTGCCGACGGAAGGTCGCGGGAGATGTGGTGCCAGTTCTTGTGGAATACGGTGTCCATACCGGAAGATCTCCCGTAGTGAACTCGGTATGAAGGATGATTGTTCGGACCGGCCTGAGAGGGGCGGCTGCGTGAGGGGAGACGGCAATGGCGCCGCAGGGAAAGCTGGACCTCGATCCGGAGGCGGTGCGCACCGCCCGGCGCCTGGCCGCCAGGGCCGCCGAACCCATCATCGACATGGCCCGCTCCCACACCACCGTCTCGGTCGAGCGGGCGCTGCTGCGGCTGGCGGGCCTGACCGGCGCCGACGATGAGGGGCGCCCCTGGGCCAACCATCTCGCCGACGCCGTCCGCGACCAGGTCGGCCTGGAGCACGGGCTCGCCCTGCCGGTCTGGGACGCGCTGCTGGCCGGCCCGCACGGCTCCCTGGACGACCTGGCCCGGGCCGCCGCCCGGGGGCGGGTGTCGTTCCGGCTCCCGGCGGGCACCGACGCCGAGCACGCCCGCAAGGCCGCGGGCGAGGCGGCCCGCGGCGGCATGGCGCGCATCGACCGGCGCCGCGCCGAGCGCGACCGGCTGCTGGCCGAGCTGCCCACCCCCGACCGGGCCGACCCGGCCAGGCCGCTGGTCTACCTGATCGTGGCGACCGGCGACATCTACGAGGACATCCCGCAGGCGCAGGCCGCCGCCCGCGAGGGCGCCGACGTCGTCGCGGTGATCCGCTCCACCGGGCAGTCGCTGCTGGACTTCGTGCCCGAGGGCGCCACCCGGGAGGGCTACGCCGGCACCTACGCCACCCGGGAGAACTTCCGGCTGATGCGCGCGGCCCTGGACGACGTCTCCCGCGAGCTCGGCCGGTACGTGCGGCTGACGAACTACGCCTCCGGGCTGTGCATGCCGGAGATCGCGACGCTCGCCGGGCTCGAGCGCCTGGACATGATGCTGAACGACTGCATGTACGGCATCATCTTCCGCGACATCAACCCGCGCCGCACGTTCATCGACCAGCGGTTCTCCCGGCAGATCCACGCCCGCGCCGGCATCGTCATCAACACCGGCGAGGACAACTACCTCACCACCGCCGACGCCGTCGACGCCGCGCACACCGTGGTCGTCAGCCAGCTGCTGAACGAGCGGTTCGGGCACGAGGCCGGCCTCGCCGACGACCAGCTCGGCCTCGGCCACGCCTTCGAGATCAACCCGGCGATCCCCGAGTCGTTCCGGATGGAGCTGGCGCACGCCCAGCTCGTCCGGGAGCTGTTCCCCGGCGCGCCGCTGAAGTACATGCCGCCGACCAAGCACATGACCGGCAACATCTTCGCCGGCTACCTGCTGGACGCGTTCTTCAACCTCGCCGGCGTGATGACCGGGCAGTCGATCATCCTGATCGGGATGATGACCGAGGGCATCCACACCCCCTGGCTGTCGGACCGCGACCTGGCGCTGGAGAACGTCCGCTACGTCCGCGACGCCTGCGGGAACCTCGCCGAGGACTTCATGCCCCGCCCGGACGGGATGCTCGTCCAGCGCGCCAAGCAGGTGCTGTCGGAGTCGGTGGAGCTGCTGGAGCGCATCGCCGACGACGGGCTGCTCGAAGCCATCGCCGAGGGCACGTTCGGCATCACCCGCCGCCCGCCCGACGGGGGCAAGGGCCTGGAGGGCGTCGTCCCGCGCGCCGACGGGTACTTCAACCCCGCCATCGAGATCCTCGACACCGAGGACCCCCACGCCGCCCGCTCCACCGCCGCCGACCAGGAGGTGCCCGCATGACGGTCGAGAGCCCCGGAACCGGTACCGGGACCCAGGCCCCCGCCGAGCCCGCCGACACCCGGCAGGTGATCCGCCCCTACGGCGACACCACCGGCGACGGCATGGTGCAGATGTCGTTCACCCTTCCCGTCCCCGCCGGGAAGCGCGCCGAGGCGGCCGCGCTGCAGCTCGCCGGGAAGATGGGCCTGGACCCGGCCAGCGTCGTCCACGCCAAGCCGATGGGCCCCGACTTCACCTTCTTCATCGTGTACGGCAAGGTGCGGCACCTCATCGACTACGCCTCCATCCCCGTCCCGGAGGAGCGCGCCTACCCGCTGCTGTCCTCCCAGGAGGTGAACCTGGCGATCCGCGAGACGCTGAACCGGCGGCTGGTGGTGGTCGGGGCCTGCATCGGCACCGACGCCCACACCGTCGGGATCGACGCGATCCTCAACGTCAAGGGGTTCGCGGGGGAGAAGGGGCTGGAGTACTACCGGGAGATCCAGGTCGTCAACATGGGCGCCCAGGTCACGGTCGAGGAACTGGTGGAGCGCGCGAAGGCCGAGGACGCCGACGCCGTCCTGGTGTCCCAGGTCGTCACCCAGCGCAACGCCCACCTGCACAACACCAAGCAGATGGCCGCGGCGTTCCACGCCGAGTACCCGACCGCAGTGGCCGGGGGCATGGGGCGGCCCCTGCTGGTCGTCGGCGGCCCCCGCTTCGACACGGTCACCGAGGCCGACCTCGGCGTCGACCGCATCTTCGGCAAGGGCACCACGCCCGCCGAGGTCGCCAGCTACCTCGTGCACGCCCTGCTCCCCGGCGAGCACCGGCCCACGACGATGGAGGAAGAGTGAGCGACCCCCGCGAGGGACTGACCGTCACCCACCGCCGCTACATCCCCTACTCGCACGCCCACTACGCCGGCGACCTGGTCGACGGCGCCTACGTGCTGGGCCTGTTCGGGGACGTGGCCACGGAGCTGTGCGTCCGCACCGACGGCGACGAGGGCCTGTTCGCCTCCTACTCCGACGTGCAGTTCCGCGCGCCGGTCCGGGCCGGGGACGTCCTGGAGACCACCGCCGTGCTGGCCCGCGCCGGCACCCGCAGCCGCGTGATGGACTTCGAGGCCCGCGTGGTGTGCCGGGGCCGGCCGGACAAGGGCGAGTCGGCGGCCGAGGCGCTGGCCGAGCCGATCGTCGCGGTCACCGCGACCGGGACCGTCGTGGTCTCGGCCCAGGGAGGCTGACCGGCGGCTCCGCACCATCGAAGCCATGATCGATCAGGCGCCGGCGAAATCGCCGAACGCCCTGATCATGGTGTTGAGCTGGGACAACATGGAGTAGCCGCAGAACATGCGGCGGTTGACAAGGTGGCGGAAGCCGGTAGTTTTGCTGCAGTCCAGCACGGGACTCACCGATCGGCCGCCCGAGGGGCCGCCGGGCGCCGCGCCGCGACGGGGACGGGGATCACGCCAGTGGTCGGCATCGTGCCCGCCCGAGCCAGCGCGGTGATCCGGGGCCGTGTCCGGGCGGAGCCGTCCGATCGCGCGGGGGGTTGGACCCGGGAAGGGCCCGGACATCCAGTAGAAAACGGAGCCTCGTTCCCACCGCCTGTGGGACGACTCCGGACCGATGGATGTCGCGGGCCCTCCTCCGTGTCCGGCCTCCGTGCCCGGCCCGCGTCCCGCACCTGGTGGACCGGCCGCTTCCCGCCACGACCTGGGCCCCTGGTCGCCGCAGGCGCCCCGGGCCGGTAGCGTTCCGGCAGAGACCCGAATGAACGAGGTGGGACGTGGCCCAGGAGACCCTCCCGGACCGGTCGCCGGCGACGGGGCCGGGCGACGGCCCGGGCGGCGAGCCCGGCACCGGGGCACCGCGCGGGCGGCTCGGCCGCCTGCGCCGCGGCCTGCGCTCCGGCGGCCGCGCGGGCTGGCCCCGCACGCTGCTGGCCGCGGCCGCCGGGCTGGTGATGTGGCCGGCCTTCCCCCCGTTCGACCTCACGCCCCTCGCACCGGTGGGCGTCGCGCTGCTGACCCTCGCGCTGCTCGGCCGGTCCGCCCGCACCGCCGCCTGGCTCGCCTTCGTCGGCGGCGCCGCGTTCTTCGTTCCCGCCCTGGAGGGCATCTCCCGGATCGGCCCGGACGGCTGGATCATCCTCAGCCTCGTCCAGGCCGCCTACTTCCTGCCGCTCGGCGCGGGGATCGCGATGGTCACCCGGCTGCCCGGCTGGCCGGTGTGGACGGCCGCGCTGTGGGTCGGCGAGGAGCTGATCCGCGGCCGCGTCCCCTTCGGGGGGTTCCCCTGGGCGCGGCTGGCCTTCAGCCAGACCGCCACCCCCCTCACCCCGTACGCGTCCGTCGGCGGCGCGCCCCTGGTCACGTTCCTGACGGCCCTGATCGGCGGGCTCCTCGCCTGCGCCGCCGTGGCCGTCCACCGCGCCCGGTCCCAGAGTGCCCGGTCCCAGGGAGCGGACGCCGACGAGCCGCCCCGGACCCGCGGCCGGGCGCTGGTGCCGGCCGCGGTCTGCCTGGCCGCGGTCGGCGCCGTCGTCGGCGGCGGGCTGCTGATCCCCACTCCCGCCGACGGCCGCCCGGTCACCGTCGCGGTCGTCCAGGGCAACGTGCCGCGCCTCGGGCTGGACTTCCTCGGCCAGCGCAAGGCCGTGCTGGACAACCACGTCAAGGCCACCCACGAGCTGGCCGCGCGGGTCCGTGCGGGGCGGCTCGCCAGGCCGCAGCTGGTGGTGTGGCCGGAGAACGCCAGCGACCTGGACCCCTACGCCGAACCCGACGCCTACAACGCCATCGACGGCGCGGTGAAGGACATCGGCGTCCCCGTCCTCGTCGGCGCCCTCACCGACACGCCCGACGGGGAGAAGGTCGAGAACCGCGGCATCGTCTGGGACCCCCGGACCGGCCCGGGCGACTACTACGTCAAGCGGCACCCCGTCCCGTTCGGGGAGTACCTTCCGTTCCGCGACGTCCTCACCAAGCTGATCACCCGGTTCGAGCGGATCCCCCGCGACTTCGCCAAGGGCGACCGCTCGGGCGTGATGAGGCTCGGGCCGGTGGACATCGGCGACGTGATCTGCTTCGAGGTGGCCTACGACAAGGAGGTCCGCGACGTCGCGCGCGGGAACCTGCTGGTCGTGCAGACCAACAACGCCACCTACGGCAAGACCAGCCTGCCGCCCCAGCAGATCGCCATGTCGCGGCTGCGGGCGGTCGAACATGGCCGTACGATCTTGGTAGCCGCGACGAGCGGGATCAGCGCCATCGTCGCCCCCGACGGCCGGATGGTCGACCGGTCCCGGGAGTTCGTCCCCGCCGTCCAGGTCGCGGCCGTCCCGGCGCGCACGGCGCGGACGGCGTCGGACCGGCTGGGGGAGGCGCCGGAGTGGGCACTGGCGCTGCTCGGGCTCGGCGCGGTCTGCGCGGCGGCATGGACAGCCAGGAAGAACGAGGGGAATTGACGCCGATGGAGATCCCAGCCGGCCTCGGCCGGGTGCTCGTGATCATCCCGACGTACAACGAGCGGGACAACATCGAGCGCATCGCCGGGCGGGTGCGCGAGGCCGTCCCGTCGGTGGACGTCCTGGTCGTGGACGACGCGAGCCCCGACGGCACCGGCGAGGCCGCCGACGCGATGGCGGCCGCGGACGAGCAGATCAGGGTGCTGCACCGGCAGGGCAAGGAGGGCCTCGGCCCCGCCTACATCGCCGGGTTCCGGTGGGCCGCCGAGCACGGCTACGACGTCATGGTCGAGATGGACGCAGACGGCTCCCACCAGCCCGAGGAGCTGCCGCGGCTGCTGTCGGCGCTGGAGGACGCCGACCTGGTCATCGGCGCCCGCTGGGTGCCCGGCGGCCGGGTCCGCAACTGGCCGAAGCGGCGCGAGGCGCTGTCGCGCGGCGCCAACACCTACGCCCGGGTGATGCTCGGCATCCCGCTGCACGACTCCACCGGCGGCTACCGCGCGTTCCGCGCCGCGACCCTGGAGAAGATCGGGCTGGAGGGGGTCGACTCGCGCGGCTACTGCTTCCAGATCGACCTGGCGTTGCGGGCCCTGCGGCAGGGGCTGCGCGTGGTCGAGGTGCCGATCACGTTCGTCGAGCGCGTCCACGGGACCAGCAAGATGAGCCGGGACGTGATGGCCGAGGCGGCGCTGCGCATCACCCAGTGGGGGATGAGCGACCGCATCGGCAGGCTCCGCGATCCGGGCTGAGGCGCGCCCGGGGGACGCGCGGGGAAACGAACGGGGCCGTCCCGGCGTTGAACCAGGGGAGAGGCTTTCGACGACCCCGAAGATGGAGCCATGCTGCCGCTGCTGATCGTCCTGGCGTTCCTGCTGGTGCCGGTCCTGGAGATCTTCGTGCTGATCCAGGTCGGCGGGGTGATCGGCGCCTGGCCCACGGTCGGCCTGCTGATCGCCGAGACCGCCCTCGGCGCGTGGATCGTCCGCCGGGAGGGCCGCCGCGCGTGGCGGGCCCTGCAGGAGACGGCGCGGCGCGGGGTGCTGCCCGACCGGGAGGTCGCGGACGCGGCGCTGGTCATGGCCGGCGGCGTGCTGCTGCTGGTCCCCGGCTTCGTCACCGACGTGGTCGGGCTCGCGTTCGTGCTGCCCTTCACCCGCCCGCTCGTCCGCCGCGTCCTGTCGGCGTTCGCGGCGCGCCGGATGCGGGCCGCCGAGGAACGCGCCGCCACCATGTTCCCGCCCGGCGCCGCAGGGTTCGACCCGTTCGGACGGGGGCCCGGGCCCGACCGCGTCGAGACCCCGCCGGGACCGGTGGTCCGCGGCGAGGTCATCCACGACGACAAGGCCGTCGACGAGAACGGCGACAGGACGTCGCGCGCCTGACCGTCAGGCGTCGCGCGCGGCGAGCGCGGCGCCGCCCGCCAGCAGCGCCGCGGCCGTGTAGGCGGCCAGCACGCCGAGGCCCTCCCACGGCCCGATCGGAAGCCTGTCCACGCCCCGCGTCGCCTGGACGGCGAGCCCCGCCGTCATCGGCGCGGCCTTCTCCAGGCGCTCCCGCCACGCCTCGTCGCCGACCAGCCGGGTGACGACCGGCACGATCCACAGCAGCGCCAGGACCGCGCTGATCGCCGCCGCGGGCTCGCGCAGCAAGGTCCCCACGCCCAGGGCCAGCAGTGCCACCAGCACGAGGTAGAGGACGGTCCCGGCGGCCGCGCGGGCGGTGGGGCCGTCGGCGAGGGACAGCGGCGGGTAGCCGTTCGCCTCCGTGAAGCCGTTGCCGGGCAGGACGCCCCGCCCCGCCGCCAGCGACGCCAGCACCCCGGCCGTCCCGCCCGCGGCGACGAGCCCCGCCACCACGGCGGCCTTGGCGGCCAGCACGGTGATCCGTCCCGGTACCGCCGCCAGGGTCGCGGCGATCGTTCCCGCGGTGTACTCGCCCCCGACCGCCAGGACGCCGAGGACCACCGCGGCCACCTGCCCCAGTTGCACGCCCGACAGCGCCAGCTTCGGCGTGTCCTCCACGCACCCGGCGGGCGTCGTGCAGTGCGAGGTGTCCACCGTCCCGGTCACCGCCGCGCCCACCGCGGCGACCAGGACCGCCAGCGCCGGTGCGAGCCACGCCGTGCTCGGCACCGTGCGCAGCTTCGTCCACTCGGCGTGCAGCGCGTGCAGGCCCGTCCACGCCGGGCCGGTCATGCGTCCCGCCTCTCGACCAGCCAGGCGGCCGCGGCCAGGGCGACCGCCGTGTACGCGCACAGCACCCCGAGCCCCGCCCACGGGTCGATCGCCCGGTCGAACCGGTCGACGGTCTGCTGGATCGCGAATCCGGCCGCCGGGGTGAGGCGCTCCAGCCACCGCGCCGCCGACAGCGGCAGCCCGGTCGCCACGATCTGCGGGACGAGCAGGAGCAGCAGCACGATCGTGATCGCGGGCGCGCCGCGCCGCACGATCACCGCGACCGCCAGCGAGAACACGGCGATCACGGCGAACAGCGCCCCCGTGCCGGCGACCGCGCGCAGCACCGCACCGTTGGTCAGGGACGGCGTCGCCAGCCCGTGCGAGCGCATCACCGGCCCGGCGAGCAGCACCGCCCCGAACGCCGCCGCCAGCCCCGCCGCCAGCGACGCCAGGCCCGCCACGACGGCCTTGGCCGCCAGCACCCGGCCGCGCCGGGGGGCGGCCGCGAACGTCGTGCGCAGCATCCCGCGCCGGTACTCGGCCGTCACGAACAGCACCGCCAGCGTCACGATCGCCACCTGCCCGATCAGCGCGCCGGTGAGGGTCGTCTTGGTGACGTCGTGGGCGAACGCGTCGGGTCCCACATCGCCCGTGCCCTTCAGCGTCATCGTCGCTCCGGACCCGGTGCGGCCGTCCAGGGAGGGGTCGGCCGCCGGACCGCCCGGGGCGCCGCGGTCCCGCCACGCGGCGCCCGGCTGCGCCGGAGCCACCGCCACCTGGTCGAACGTCGCCCGGGTGGCGGAGGGCTGCCCGGAGACGCTCTCACCGCCGAACATCCGCCGCACCTCGACCTTGTCCGGGGCGGCCACGAACACGCCCGCCAGGGCCGTGCGCGGCAGCCCCTCCAGCCGGAGGGACCCGACGCGGCGCCAGTCGCGGCCGTCGGCCGAGGCGTAGCCCGTGACGGACGTCCCGGCGCGGGTCAGCCTGAGCCAGCGCGGCACGGTGCCCGTCCCGCCGCCGGCGCCGCCCTCCTTGTAGCCGCTCTGGAGGCGGACCCCGTGCCCCGGCGTCACCACCAGCGCCGCGTACGGGGTGCCGCTCCGCGTGCTTCCCCTGACCATGAGGCCGGCCTTGGCCCACGCGCCGCCGCCCTGCTGGGAGGTGACCCGCGCGACGACCGAGCCGTCCCCCGCCAGCGGCCGGTAGGTGTAGTGGCCCAGGTCGAAGGCCTCCAGCCGCGCCGGGTCGGACGACCCGTCCCCGTGGCCGGTGGACTGGCTGCCCGCCGCCGCCAGCAGCGCCACCAGCACGGTCAGCAGCACCGACGCCAGCAGGGCCAGCATCCAGCGGCGGACGGTGCGCAGCTTGGTCCACTCGGCGACCAGCAGCCGCCCGAATCCGTCGCGGGCCCCGTCGTGGACCGCGCTGCGGTACGGCGCCGCCGCGGTGGGCCCCGGGGCGCTCACCGGGACTCCCGCCCCTGCGCGGCCTGGAACTCCACCGCGTCCCGGGTCAGCTCCATGTAGGCCTCCTCCAGCGACGCGCGGTGCTCGCCGACGCCGCTGAACCCCACCCCGGCCCCGGTGAGGACGGCGATGACCCGCTCGGCGGCCAGTCCCGTGACAATGACGGCGTCCGGGCCGGACGCCGTCACCGTGGCGCTCGCGCGGGCCAGGGCGGTCATGGCCTCCCGGCGCTCGGCGGTGCGCACCTCGACCCGGCCGCCGGACGCGGCCTCCAGCAGGTCCTTGACCCTGGTGTCGGCGATCAGCCGGCCCCGCCCGATCACCACCAGGTGGTCGGCGCCGCCCTCCAGTTCGCCCATCAGGTGGCTGGAGACCAGCACGGCGCGTCCCTCTGCGGCGAGCGACCGCAGCAGCCCCCGGATCCAGGTGACGCCCTCGGGGTCCAGGCCGTTGACCGGTTCGTCGAACATGAGCACCGGCGGGTCCCCGAGCAGCGCCGCGGCGATCCCGAGGCGCTGCCGCATGCCGAGGGAGAAGCCGCCCGCCCGGCGGCGGGCCGCGCTCGCCAGCCCGGTCAGCCCGATCACCTCGTCCACCCGCCGGGCCGGCAGCCCGTTGGCGTGCGCGAGCCACAGCAGATGGTCGCGGGCGCGGCGGGCCGGGTGGAGCGCGGACGCGTCCAGCATCGCCCCGAGCCGGCACAGCGGCGCCCGCAGCGACCGGTAGGGCCGGCCGCCGACCAGCGCCGTCCCGCCGTCCGGCCGGTCCAGCCCGATGATCATCCGCATGGTGGTGGACTTGCCGGCGCCGTTCGGGCCGACGAACCCGGTGACCTGCCCGGGGCCGACGGTGAACGACAGGTCGTCCACGGCGAGGGTGGGCCCGTACCGCTTGCGCAGGCCCCGCACTTCGATGGTTGCCTCCATGGACCGGGAGGTTACGGAGCGCCGCGGCCCCGGGTCATCACGCCGGGGAGGAGTCTTGGCGGGTCCGGGCCGGGGGACCGGGCGTCCCTCGCGGGAGGGACGCCGCCGCGGCGCCGGCCGCGCCACAATGGCGTCCGTGGGCGACAGCGACGGGACCTCCGGGCGGGGGCGGTGGCCGGCGGCCGGCGGCTGTCTCGCCGTGGCCGCCGCGGCGGAGGCCGTCTACCGCACCCACGGCTCGGGGGTGGTCCTGGCGCTGGCGCTGGTGGTGGACGTGTGCGCGACGCTCCCGCTGGCAGTCGTCCGCGACCGGGGCCCGGCGGCCGCCGCCATGATCACCGCCGCGGCCGCCGCGGCGTGCGTCCTGCACGGCGGCGCCGCCGTCGCCGCCCTCACCGCCCTCGCCACCGTCTGGACGGTCCTGGTGCGCCGCCGGGTCCTGCGGCGCCGCGCCGAGTCCGCCGCGCGCGACGCCTCCCGGCGGGCGTTCGAGACCACCCTGCTGGAGCACACCGCGCGCGGCGAGCGGGCCCGCATCGCCCGCGAGCTGCACGACGTCGTCGCGCACCACATCTCGATGATCTCCGTGCAGGCCGAGACGGCCCGGCTGGCGGTCCCCGGCATGCCGGAGGACGGGGCCAAGCGGCTGCTGGCCATCGGCGACACCGCCCGCACCGCGCTCACCGAGATGCGGAGGCTGCTCGGCGTGCTGCGCGAGGACGCCGGCGCCGAGCCGACCCGCCGCCCCCAGCCGGGCCTGCAGCAGCTCCTCGACCTGGTCGACGAGACCCGCGAGACGGGTGCCGCGGGCGTCCGCCTGATCGTCGGCGGGCACGTCGCGGTGCTGGACCCCGGGCTGGAGCTGGCCGCCTACCGGATCGTCCAGGAGGCCCTGACCAACGCCCGCAGGCACGCGCCCGGCGCCGCCGTCGACGTGGAGCTCGACTACGCCCCGGACGCGCTGCGCGTGAGCGTCCGCGACAACGGACCCGGCCCCGGCGGCGGGACGGGCGGCGGCCCGGCCGGGCACGGGCTGCTCGGCATGCGCGAGCGGGCCGCCGCCGTGGGCGGCGACCTGCGCACCGGCCCGGGGCCCGCCGGCGGGTTCCTGGTGGAGGCGACGTTGCCGCTGGGGGAGGAGCCGTGAGCGTCCGCGTCGCGGTGGCCGACGACCAGGAGGTGGTCCGCGCCGGGTTCGGGGCCCTGCTGGGCACCCAGCCGGACCTGGAGGTCGTGGCGACGGCGGCCGACGGCGCCGCCGCGGTCCGGGTGTGCCGCGACCACCGTCCCGACGTCGTGCTGATGGACGTGCGGATGCCGGTCATGGACGGCATCGAGGCCACCCGCCGCGTCACCGCCGAGCCGGACCCGCCGCGGGTCCTGATGCTGACCACGTTCGACCTGGACGAGCACGTCTACGACGCCCTGGTCGCGGGCGCCAGCGGGTTCCTGCTCAAGGACGTCACGGCCGAGCGGCTGTTCGACGCCGTCCGGGTCGTCGCCGCCGGGGAGGCGCTGATCGCCCCGGCCGTCACCCGCCGCCTCATCGCGGAGTTCGCGCGGCTGCGGCCGCGCCCGCCGTCGCCGGGACCGGCCCTGGACGCGCTGACCCCGCGCGAGACCGACGTGCTGCGCCTGGTCGCCGCGGGCCTGTCCAACGCCGAGATCGCCGGCCGGCTGGTCGTCGGGGAGGAGACGGTCAAGACCCACGTCAGCCGGATCCTGCGCAAGCTCGGGCTGCGCGACCGCGTCCAGGCGGTCGTCGCCGCCTACGAGAGCGGCCTGGTGCTGCCCCGCTCGGGCCGGTGAGGGGCGGCCCGGGCCCCGGCAGCGGCCCGCGGGCATGGCGAAGGCCCGCACCCCCGCTGGGTACGGGCCTTCGACTCGAGCACTGTCAGCCGCTCACGCGGACTTCTTGCGCCCCGCTCGCAAGATCTCCAGGCGTTCGGCCAGGACCTCCTCCAGGTCCTCCAGGGTCCTGCGCTCCATGAGCATGTCCCAGTGGGTCCGCGGCGGCTTTCCCTTCTTGGTTTGGGGCAGCTCACCGTCGACCCGCAGCGCCGTGGCGCCGCAGTTGCGGCATTCCCAGGTGATCGGCACCTCGGCCTCGGCTGCGAGCGTCACGGTGAACCGGTGGCCCTTGGTGCAGGTATAGTCCACCTCTTGGCGAGGGGCCAGATCGGTGTTGCGATCGTTCTCGTAGCTCGTCGCTCCGAGTCGGGTGCCGCGAAGTGCGCGCTCGGCCATCGTCACGTGCCTCCCAGACGGCTTGCGGTCTTGCCCTGACCAACGCTGAACACCGTGACAAGATTCCCCCACCCGGGGTGATCCAACCCTGCTGTTTGCGACCGTCCCCAGCCGCCGGCGGGGAACACGCGGCTGGCGCCCTAGTGACGGGACGTGAGCACCTCGTCGATCAGCCCGTACTCCTTGGCCTCGGCGGCGGTGAAGAAGCGGTCGCGGTCCAGGTCATGGCGGACGGTCGCGGGGTCGCGCCCGGTGGCCTCGGCGAGGATCGCCTCGGTCTGCTCGCGCAGCCGCAGCACCTCCTGCGCCTGGATCGCCAGGTCGGTGGCGTGGCCGCGGGCCACCTCGATCGCCGGCTCGTGCAGCAGGATCCGGGCGCGCGGCAGCGCCTGCCGGCGCCCGGGCGAACCGGCCGCCAGCAGGATCGCCGCGGCCGACCCGGCCTGCCCGACGCAGGTGGTCTCGATCTCGGGCCGCACGTAGCGCATCGTGTCGCAGATCGCCAGCATCGCGGTGATCGACCCGCCCGGCGAGTTGATGTAGAGGCCGATGGGCCGGTCGGCGTCCATGCCCTCCAGCGCCAGCATCTGCGCCGTGACGTCGCCCGCGCTGATGTCGTCCACCGGCGCGCCGAGGAACACGATGCGCTCCTCGAACAGCTTGCTGTAGGGGTCGGTCTCCTTGCGGCCCTGGCCGGTGCGCTCCTCGAACTGCGGGACGAGGGAGCGCCGTTCCGCGCGTGTCATGTGCCCACCCGGTCGGTGCTGTCGATGACGTGGTCGACGAAACCGTAGTCGCGGGCCTCCTCCGCTGTGAACCACGCGTCGCGATCGCCGTCGGCCTCGATCCGCTCCAGCGGCTGCCCGGTGTGGAACGCCGTGCGCTCCGCCAGGGTCCGCTTGAGGTACAGGGACTGCTCCGCCTGGATCTTGATGTCGGACGCGGTGCCGCCGATGCCGCCGTGCGGCTGGTGCATCATCACGCGCGCGTGCCGCAGGGCGTACCGCTTGCCCCGGGCCCCCGCGCACAGCAGCGTCTGTCCCATGGAGGCCGCCATGCCCATCGCGACCGTGGATATGTCGTTCGGGACGAACTGCATCATGTCGTAGATCGCCATCCCGGCGTCCACGACGCCGCCGGGGGAGTTGATGTAGATCGTGATGTCGCGCCGGGCGTCCTGCGCCGCGAGCAGCAGCAGCTGCGCGTTGGTCCGGTTGGCGACCCCGTCGTCGATCTCGCTGCCGAGGAAGACGATCCGCTGCGCCAGCAGCCGCTCGAACAGCTGCGCGTCCGCCAGTTGCGGCATCTCGGCCACGCGGGCCCGCGACCTGCCAATGAACGTCTCCGCCTGCCGTCCGTCCTGTCGCCACGGTTCGCCGTCCACGTGCCCTCCTTGATCATCTGTACAGTTCGTACACTACGTACGGACACTATTCCAGTGCCCGGGGAAGGGCCAGAGGGGAACGGGGTGTTTCGCTATACGATGAATCACGTGGATGTTCCGGTAACCGAAGCACGCGCCCAGTTCGCGGATCTGGTGAACCGGGTCGCCTACACCGGCGAGCCGGTCAAGCTCACGCGGCGGGGCAGGGTGATGGCCGCCCTGGTCTCCCCGGAGGACCTGGAGCTCCTGGAGACGGTCCGCTCCCAGCGCGCCGACCTGCAGGTCGGCGGGACCGTCCCGCCCGGGCAGCCGTCCCGTCCCGGGGAACGGCCCCAGCAGCAGCCTCAGCCCCCGATGCGCATCGCGGCAGAGTACCGCCCGCCCGGCTTCCGGCCCTGATCCCCGGTTCGCGGGCGGCCCCGCGCAGGGCCGGCCTCAGGCCGGGGCGGCGGGCGGGTTCTCCCGCGGCCACAGGCCGCGCGAGTCCATCACGTCGCGGAGGGTCACCAGCTCGTCGGTCATGATGCCGTCGATGCCGAGGTCCAGGAGGCGCTTCATGGTGGCGGCGTCGTTGACCGTCCAGGCGTGGACCTGCAGTCCGAGCCGGTGGGCGTGGTCGATGAACGCCTCGGTGACGAAGGGGACGGGGCCGAGGCCGTAGGGCACCTGGGCGCAGGCGACGCCGGTGGCGGCGAGGCGGACGAGCTTGGCGGTGGGGCCCCCGATGGACTTGGCGCGCAGCGCCATCAGGCCGCGCGGGCCGAGCGCCATGCACACCTCGCGGTCGGTGAACCCGGGGAGCCGGGCGCGCATCTGCGCCAGCCGGCGGGTGGAGAACGACGTGATGCACACGCGGTTCCACGCGCCGGTGCGGCGCAGCGTCTCGGCGAGCGGGCCGATGACGGGCGCGTCCTTCAGATCGATGTTGACGCGCGCCTCGGGGAAGGAGCCGAGGACGTCCTCCAGGCGGGGGATGGGCTCGGTGCCGCCGATGCGGGCCTTGGCGACCTCGGCGTAGGGGAGCCGGGCGATGGCGCCGGCGCTGTCGGTGACCCGGTCGAGGGTGCGGTCGTGGAAGGCGACCACGACGCCGTCGGCGGTGGCGTGGGCGTCGGTCTCCAGATAGCGGTAGCCGAGGTCGGTGGCGCGCTGGAAAGCGGCCATCGAGTTCTCCGGGCGTCCGGCCGCGCCGCCGCGATGGGCGAAGGGGATCGGGCCGGGATGGTCGAGGAATTCGTACGAGCGCCGCACCCGTCCGATTATGGCCGACCGCACCGCCCGTTTTGACCTTACTGCGTAAAGGGCGGGGGCCGGGGCGCCGCTGCTAACGTCGGCGCCGCAATCGATCAGCGAGGGAGCACGAGCATGGCGGACGTGAACGACTACAGGGCGACCTTCGAGCTGGTGGACGTGGACGGTGACGGCTACATCTCGACGGCGGAGCTGAAGAACCTGATGACCCGGCTCGGGCAGGACGTCACCGAGACCCGCGTCGTGGAGGTGGTCGTGGCCGCCGACGCCAACCGGGACGGCAAGATCTCCCTGGAGGAGTTCACCGCGCTGATGGAGCAGTCCTCCCGGTGACGGCGGCGGCCGCGCGGGTCACCGCGCCCGGCGGCGCAGCGTGAGGGCGTTGTCGGTGCGGGTCGTCGTGCGTCCGTCGGGCGCCTTCTGGACGCGTTCGTGCTCGTCGCTGCGCAGGACCTCCCAGTCGCCGTCTGGCAGGGCGAGTGACGCCAGGATCTCGTCGGGCGTGGGCAGGTGCACGCCCGGGTGGGCGTCGGGGTCCCAGGGCGGGGGCCCGGCGTGCCCGACGACGAGCAGGACCCCGCCGGGCGCGACGGCTCCGGCGGCGGCCCGCAGGACCTCCTCGCGGGGCATGTCGGCGGGGGAGTGCAGGAACTGCGCCGAGACCAGGTCGTAGGAGCCCTCGGGGAACGAGGCGGCCAGGTCGCGGCGCTGCCAGTCGACGCGGTCGGCGACGCCGGCCTCAGCGGCGTGGCCGGCGGCGCGCTCGAGCGCGACGCCGGAGATGTCGACGGCGGTGACGCGCCAGCCGCGGCGCGCGAGCCAGACGGCGTCGGCGCCCTCGCCGCATCCGAGGTCCAGGGCGGTGCCGGGCTCGAGTTCGGCGGCCTCCTGCACGAGGACGGCGTTGGGTTCGCCGCTCCACATGGCGTGGTGTTCGGAGTAGCGGGAGTCCCAGTACTGCAGGGGATCGGTGGTGTCGTCCATGCTTCGATCGTGCGCGGTGACCCCGCCTGGAGGCGAACTGCGTTGCCGTTTCGGCAAGACGAGCAGGGCGAGCGGGACCAGGACGGCCGGGGCCGCGGCGACGGCGTAGCACGCCGGGAGCGGCAGCGCGTCCAGGGCCGCGCCCGTGGCGGCGGTGCCGCCGGACGCGCCGAGGTTCAGCGCGGTGTTGACCCAGGCCACGGCGCGGGTCCGGGCGCCGGGCGGCGCGTCGGCGTCGGCGAGGAGGTAGGCGGTGGTCAGCGTCGGGCCGACGAACAGCCCGGCGGCGCACACCGCCGCGGCCAGGATCGCTACGGACGGGGCGAGTCCCGCGGCGGCGAGGCCGAGTCCGAGCGGGCAGGCGAGGACGGCGAGCCGGGCCCGGCCGGGTGCCGAGCGGCTCAGCGCGCCGTAGGCGAGGCCGCCGAGGGTACTGCCGACGGCGAGCGCGGCCTCCACCCAGGCGACGGCGGCGGGCTGGTGGTGCCGCTGGGTGAACGCGACGGCCAGCAGGCCGGTCGACCCGAGGACGGCACCGGTGGCCGCTGCCGCGATGGCCGGTGCGAGCGGGAACGACCGCACGCGGGTCGTGCGGGGGTGCGGCTCCGGCCGCGGAGCCGCCACGGGGGAGGCCGCCATCCCGGCGGTTCCGGCGGCGATGAGGACGGCCCCGAGGGCGACCCCGAGGGACGGCGCGGCGACGGCGGCGAGCAGTCCCGCCAGGAGCGGGCCGGTGACGAAGACCAGCTCCTCCGACACGGTGTCGAGGCTGTAGGCGCGCCTCAGGAGCGGGCCGTCCGGCAGGAGGGCGCTCCACAGCGTCCGCATGACCACGCCGACCGGGGGCGCGGTGACTCCGGCGGCGACGGCCAGGAGGGTGAGCAGTGGGACGGGCGCTCCCGGCCGTGAGGTCAGCACGGCGAAGGCGGCGAGGACGAGGGCGTAGGCGGCGGCCATGGGGACCAGGGCGCGGCGCGGCCCGTGCCGGTCGATGAGCGCGGCGCGGACCGGTGACATGACGGAGATGGTGAGGCCGAGCAGGGCCAGCAGCCCGCCCGCGCGGGCGTAGGAGCCCGTGGACGCCGTGAGCGCCAGTGTCAGGGACAGGAAGACGGTCCCGTAGGACAGGCGTCCCAGGAACGCGAAGGCGAAGGCGCGGGAGGCGTGGGGCGTGCGCAGCACGGCTGCGTAGGAGGATGACACTGAGCGGTTCCTCGGAAGGGGGTTGCAGGGACGCCGGAGGCCGCCGCCGGACCGGCGGCGGCGGGGCGTCTACCCGTAGAGGAGGAACTGCATGGCCTGATCGTAACGGGCACCCTCGCCCGGTGCGAAATCCCCGCCCGGTTGCCCCGTGCGCTACCTCGCGGCCACCGCGGACCGCGCCGTCGCCGCTTCGCGGGCAGGTGCGCCAGCCGTGCCTGGGCCCGCGCGGGCCGCCGCACGATCGGCCGACGAGTGGAACAGCGCCGCCGTCCGCCCGTCGTGGCCCTTCCGCCGACGGATCAATCGCTCGTTCGTGATGACGGGACGCTTCGGCGATGCATCAGGGGCGGTGCGGCGTGTGTTCCGAACGTGCCCGGGTCATGTGCTCCACTCGCGGCGGCGGGCTTCGGCGAGGGCGATGGCGGTGGCGACGGCGACGTTGAGGGAGCCGACGCGTCCGATCTGGGGGATGTAGGTGACGGCGTCGGCGGCGGTCAGGAGGGCGGGGGAGCAGCCGTGGTCCTCGCTGCCGATGGCGAGGCAGACGTCCCCGTCGAGGGGTGCCTCGTGCAGGGGCACGGCGTCGGCGGTCAGCTCCACCGCGACCAGGCGCAGGCCCTCCTTGCGGACGGCGGCGGCGGCCTCGGCGGCGGTGCCGGCGTGCTCCCAGGAGACGAGGCGGTCGGTGCCGAGGGCGGTCTTGGCCACGTTGCGGTGGGTGGGGGGCGTGGCGTTGCCGGCGAGCCAGAGGTGCTCGACGCCGAACACGGCGGCGCTGCGGATGATCGAGCCCATGTTGAACGGCTGGGTGACCGATTCGACGAGCAGGTCGAGGCGGGCGCCGGTGCGGCGGCGCCAGTCGCGGTTGAGGCGCTTGACGTCGGTGGGGCGCAGCTGGCGGCGTCCCTGCGCGGGGTCGGGGGTGCTCATCGGGTGTGGCCTTCCGTGCGGGGTGCGACGCGCAGGACGCGGTAGG
This sequence comes from Actinomadura sp. NPDC023710, assembly GCF_040639875.1. Classification (NCBI taxonomy): domain Bacteria; kingdom Bacillati; phylum Actinomycetota; class Actinomycetes; order Streptosporangiales; family Thermomonosporaceae; genus Actinomadura; species Actinomadura sp. NPDC023710. The sequence goes on along the minus strand of NZ_JBFAGB010000008.1, from coordinate 14,171 downwards.
CGGATCGGGAGGCGATCCGTTCGGTGGGGAAGCCCTGGGCCGCGAGCCACCTCTGGAGGGAGTCGGAGCCGAGGTGCTTCTGGACGACGAGGTGGGCGAGGCCGCCCGGGGCCAGGCGGGGGAGCCAGGCGAGGAGGAGGTCGTGCAGGGCGGCCTTGCCGATGCGGATCGGGGGGTTGGACCAGATCGCCGCGAACCGCAGCTCGGCGTCGGCCTCGTCCACCAGACTGAACCTTACATTGTCAAGGTCGGCGGTCTTGGCGTTGCTCTTAGCGAGGGTTATGGCTCGCTGATTCACATCAACTCCCAGAACCCTCGCCTGGGGCGAGCGCTTGCCCATGGTGATGGCGATGGGGCCGTATCCGCAGCCGAGATCGAGCAGGTCACCGGTCGACGGTGGGGCGGGGACGGTCTCCAGCAGCACGCGGGTGCCGGGGTCGATGCGGTCGGGGGAGAACATGCCGCTGTCGGTGTCGAGCCGCAGGTGCAGGTCCGGCAGGACGAGGTCGACGGTGCGGCGGCGGCTGGCGGCGCCCGGCCGCTCCGCGAAGTAGTGTTCCCCCACGTCCGCCGACCGTATCAGCGTTCGGGGCCCGCCCGTGCCGTGCGCGCGGTCAGGGGAGGCGGGAGAACCAGGCGAGTGAGACGCCGCCGGCGGCGAAGGCGAACAGCAGCGCGATGCCGACGTAGCGGGCGGCGACGTCGCGGTGCTCGGTCCTGAAGCCGAGGGAGCTGCCGATGTTGGCGTAGACCTCGCGGAGCTGGTCGGCGTCGGCGGCCTCGTAGGCCTTGCCCTCGGTGCTCTCCGCGAGGCTCTTCAGGGTCTCCTTGTTGACCGAGACGCTGGTGGTCTCGCCTTCGATGTCGACGGTGCCGTAGGGGGTGCCGAAGGCGATGGTGGAGACCGGGACGTGGGCGAGGCGGCTGGCGTCGACGGCCTCCTGCACCGAGCGTCCGGTGGTGTTGTCCCCGTCGGACAGCAGGACGATGTGGGCGGGCGGCGGGTCCTGGCTGGCCTGGGCGTCGAAGGACCGGACGGCCTGCAGGGAGGTGAACACCGCCTCGCCGATGGCGGTGCGCTTGGCCAGGACGAGCTGGTCGAGGGAGGCGACGGCGGCGTCGCGGTCGGCGGTCGGGGCGGCGATGAGGTTGGCGTTGCCGGCGAAGGCGACGACGCCGACGTTGAAGCGGCGGGGCAGGTCGCCGATGAACCGCTTGGCGGCGGCCTTGGCGGCGTCGAGGCGGCTGGGGGAGACGTCCCTGGCCATCATGGACAGCGACACGTCGACGGCGACCACGATGGTGGCGCGGTCGCGGGGGACCTTGACGGCGGTGGCGGGGCGCGCGAACCCGAACATCATGAAGGCGATCATGATGAGGAACAGGGCGGCCGAGACGTGCCGGCGCCACCCGGGGCGGCGGGGGGCGATCTGGGACAGCAGTGCGAGGTTGGTGAACCGGACGGCGTACTGGCGGCGGCGCAGTTGCAGGAGCAGGTAGGCGGCGACCACGAGCGGCAGGAGGCCGAGGAGCCAGAGCCGTTCGGGTGACAGGAAGGTCATGGGCGCACTCCCGCGTTGGTGACGGGCCGGCCTGCGGCGCGGCGCTGGCGGAGGGAGAAGCGGGCGACGTCGGCGATCCAGTCGCGGTCGGTGCGCAGGACGAGGTGGTGGGCGCCGCTGCGGCGCAGGGCGGCGCGGGTGCGGGCGCGCTGTTCGGCGGCCGCGGCGGCGTAGCGTTCGCGGACGCGGCGGCTGAGGACGATCTCGTGGACGGTGCCGGTCTCGGGGTCGGTCATCTCGACGAGGCCGACGTCGGGCAGGTCGAGTTCGCGGGGGTCGATGATCTCGATGGCGAGGACCTGGTGGCGGGCGGTGAGGCGGCGCAGGGGGCGTTCCCAGGCGGGTTGGCCGTGGGGGCCGTCGTCGGCGGTGTCGGCGCCGTCGGGGGTGAGGAAGTCGGAGATGACGACGCGCAGGCCGCGGCGGGTCTGGCCGCGGTCGAGGGAGGCGACGGCGGCGGCGAGGTCGCGGGGCGGGGCGGTGGTGCCGGCGCGTGGTCCGGCGCCGTCGTCGACGGACTGGGCGTCGAGGACGGCTTGGAGGAGGGCGTACATGGCGGCCTTGCCGGTGCGGGCGGGCCAGCGGCGCATGCCGTCGTCGTGGAGGAGGTAGGCGCCGACGCGGTCGCCGAGGCGGACGGTGAGGAAGCCGACGGCGGCGAGGGCGGCGACGGCGAGGTCGCGTTTGATCATGGTGCCGGTGCCGAAGTCCATGCTGGGGGTGAGGTCGACCAGGGCCCAGGCTTCGAGTTCGTGGTCGGCGATGAGGTCGCGGACGTGCGGGATGGTGGTGCGGGCGGTGACGGCCCAGTCCATGTGGCGGACGTCGTCCTCGCCGGGCTGGTAGAGGCGGGCTTCGGCGAGTTCGGTGCCGGGGCCGGGGAGCAGGCCGAGGTGCTCGCCGTTGAGGAGGCCGTCGAGGCGGCGGGTGACCTGGAGTTCGAGGCGGCGCAGGGTGCGTTCGGGGGCGAGGTGGGCGAGTTTGCCGCTGCGCCGGCGCCGGGGGGTCATGCGGTGGTCACCGCCGCCGCGCCGTGGTTCCAGACGACGCGGGGTGGGGGGACGGCGGCGAGGATCTGGTTGATGACCTCGGCGGTGTCGATGCCGTCGGCGAGGGCGTCGAAGGTGAGGACGATGCGGTGGGCCATGACGTCGCGGGCGACGGCGCGGACGTCGTCGGGCAGGACGTAGTCGCGTCCGGCGATCAGGGCGAGGGCGCGGGCCGCGGCGGCGAGGCCGAGGGTGGCGCGGGGGCTGGCGCCGATGTCGATGACGCCGCGCAGGTCGGGGAGGCGGTACTGGTCGGGTTCGCGGGTGGCCATGACGAGCCGGACGATGTAGTCGGCGATGAGTTCGTGGACGGAGACCTCCTGGGCGGCGCGCTGGAGGCCGGCGAGGCGGTCGGTGTCGAGGATCTGGGCGGCTTCGGGCGGGTCGACGCTCATGCGCTGGAGGATTTGGAGTTCCTCGTGGGCGGCGGGGTGGTGGACGTCGACTCTCATGAGGAAGCGGTCGCGTTGTGCTTCGGGGAGGGGGTAGACGCCTTCGGACTCGATGGGGTTCTGGGTGGCGAGGACGAGGAAGGGGCGGGGGAGGGGGTAGGTGTTGCCGCCGAGGGAGACCTGGCGTTCGGCCATGACCTCCAGGAGGGCCGACTGGACTTTGGCGGGGGCGCGGTTGATCTCGTCGGCGAGGACGAAGTTGACGAAGACGGGGCCGAGTTCGACGTCGAACTGTTCGGTGGAGGGGTGGTAGATGCGGGTGCCGACGATGTCGGAGGGGACGAGGTCGGGGGTGAACTGGAGGCGGGCGAAGGTGCCGCCGACGACGCGGGCGAGGGTGCCGACGGCGAGGGTCTTGGCGACGCCGGGGACGCCTTCCAGGAGGCAGTGGCCGCGGGCGAGGAGCGCGACGATCATGCGTTCGACCATGTGCTCCTGGCCGACGATGACCTTCTTGACTTCGGCGAGGGTGTACTGCAGGAGGACTGCGGCCTCGTCGACGTCGGTGGCGGCGATGGTCATGTGGGTGTCCCTCACTTGTCCGTCGTGTGCCCTGTCCTCGTGCGTCGGATGGGGGGCCTTACGACCCTACGCGATCACTTGTACCCGTTCGCCGGGGATACGTGCGTGCGGAGAGTGATCGGTTCGGGGTGGGGTCAGGGGGTGTTCTCGGGGCTGATCGTAGGGCGTGGTTGTTAGTGTTGCGGCCATGTCGAGGCCGTTGCCGCCGGGTGATCCCGCTCAGTTGGGGCCGTTCCGTCTGTCGGCGCGTTTGTCGGAGTCCGCTGCCGGGATCGTGTTCTTGGGGGTGGACGGTGAGGGGCGGCGCGCGAGTGTGGCGGTGTTGAACCGGGGTGCGGCGGGTGATGCGGCGGCGCGGGACCGGTTCCGTGCGGCGATCAATGCGGCGGTGCCGGGGCCGGGGCGTGCGGCGGGGGTCGGGGGTTCGGAGGGGGCGCCGGTGGTGGCGGCGCAGCCGGATGGGCCGGCGCCGTGGGTGGCGACGTCGTATGAGGCGGATCGTGCGGGGGCGGAGCGGTTCTTGGAGCCGGTGGCGTTCCAGGGGTCGGCGCGTGGGTGGTGGGGTGGGCGGCGTGGTCCGCAGTTCCAGCCGTATTGGTTGGGGTCGGGTGAGCCGGCGTTGGAGGGGCCGCGGCCGGTGGCGGGTGGGGGTCCGGTTCCGGTGGGGGAGCGTGCGCCGGAGCGGAATCTGGTGGCGGCCGTGGTGGGGTTGGCGGCGGCGTTGCTGGTGTTGGCGTTGTTGATGGGGGTGTTGTTCGCGTGTCAGCCGGTGGTGAAGGAGCCGCCGCCTCCTCCGCCGGAGCCGACGCCGTCGTTTCGGGTGCCGGAGCGGTCGCCGGTTCCCACGACGCCTGCTCCGTCGCCGTCGCCGTCGGTGTCGCCGCGGTCGCCGGGTCCGTCGTCGCCTGCTCCTTCGCCGTCGTCGGGTTCGGGTGGGGGCGACGGCGCTCCTTTGTAGGGGTTTGTGGTGGTGTGTTCGCCCGCATGGAGAGGGACGCTTTGTGTGGGGGAATAGGCGTTGCGTGGTGGTGCGGTGGGCGGACAGCATGGGGGGATGCTGGAGAGTCTGCTCGCGTTCGCGGGCGCGGCGGTGCTGATCGCGATGGCGCCGGGCCCGAGCACGGTGGTGATCATGCGTCAGTCGATGCGGTCGGGGCGGCGTGCCGGGCTGGCGACGGTGCTGGGCAACGAGACGGGCGTGCTGTTGTGGGGGGTGGCGGCGGCGGTGGGGCTGTCGGCTCTGCTGGCGGCGTCGCGGTTGGCGTTCGAGGGTTTGCGGGTCGCCGGTGCGGTGGTGCTGGTGTGGTTCGGGGTGCGGGCGTTGTGGCATGCGCGTCGCGGCGGTCCGGCCGCGGCGGGTGCGGGTGAGGATTTGGGCGCGGGGTCGGATGCGGGGGCCGGGGGTTCGGGGTGGCGGTCCTACCGGTTGGGGCTGGTGACGAATTTCGCCAATCCGAAGGCGGGGGTGTTCGCGGTGTCGTTCCTGCCGCAGTTCGTGCCGGAGGGGTGGCCGGTCGCGGCGGTGCTGGTGGGGTTCTCGGTGCTGTGGGCGCTGATCGACCTGGTCTGGTACACCGCGGTGGTGTGGCTGGTGGGGGCGGCGCGGCAGGTGCTGGGGCGTCCGGGGGTGCAGCGGCGGCTGGACCAGGTGTCGGGCGTGGTGCTGGTGGGGCTGGGTGTGCGGCTTGCGGCCGAGGCCCGCTGAGGCCTTGTCGAGGGCCGGGTGTCGGGGGGCGCAGGCCGGGCCCGCCGGTTTGGCACAATCTCATGATCGCTTTTGGGGGCGGGGGTCGTAGCCTGGGGCGGTGACCGCTCTGGATGACCTTGCCGACCGCTATGTGGACGAGTTCGCCGCGCTGGATCCCTGCCTGGCGGCGCTGATGGGGATCGCCGGGCAGGACGCGCGGCTGACCGACTACGGCCCGGACGGGCTGGAGGCGCGTGCGGAGCTGACGCGGCGGACGCTGGCGGAGCTGGGCCGTGTCCCGGTGAGGGACGAGGCGGGGCGGATCGCGGCGGCGGTGCTGCGGGAGCGTCTGGAGGTCGAGGCGGCGCTGGACGAGGCGGGGGTGCGGGAGCAGTTCCTGGACACCACCGACGGGCCCGTGCAGCGGCTGCGGATGGCCGTGGAGCTGCTGGACCAGGGGCCGGACACCGACTGGGAGGCCGTCCGCGCGCGGGTGGGGGCGCTGCCGGAGGCTCTGGCGGGGCTGCGGGCGTCGTTGCGGCGGGCGTGCGGGCGGGGCCGGGTGGCGGCGCGGCGGCAGGTGCTGCGCAGTGCCCGCGAGTGCGCGGACACTCCGGCGTATCTGGCGGGTCTGGCGGCGCGGTACGGGGACGGGCCGTTGCGGGGCGCCCTGCGGGAGGCGGCGTCGGCTGCGTCGGCGGCGCTGGAGGAGTTCGCGTCGTTCCTGTCGGGCGAGTTGGCGGCGCGCGCGCCGGAGCGGGACGCGCTGGGCGCCGACCGGTACCGGCTGGGGGTGCGGGACTTTCTCGGGACGGATCTGGACCTGGCCGAGACGTACGCGTGGGGCTGGGAGGAGCTGGCGCGGATCGAGTCGGAGATGGAGGCCGCGGCGGAGGAGATTCTGCCGGGCGAGCCGCTGCCGGCGGTGATGGCGGCGCTGGACGCCGACCCGGCGCACCGGGTCGGGGGCGCGGAGGCGTTCCGGGGGTGGATCCAGGAGTTGGCGGATCGGGCGATCGCCGATCTGGACGGGGTGCACTTCGACATTCCGGGGCCGTTGCGGCGGATCGAGTGCCGGATCCCGCCGGTGGAGGCGGGGATCTACTACCTGGCGCCGGCCGAGGACCTGTCCCGTCCGGGGACGGTGTGGTGGACGGTGGAGGATCCGTCCGCCGACATCGTGACCTGGACGGTGCCGACGACGATGTTCCATGAGGGGGTGCCGGGCCACCACCTCCAGTTGGGGGTGACGACGCTGAACCGGGGCCTGAACCGGTTCCAGCGCCTGTCGAGCGAGCTGCACCCGGGGCATTGCGAGGGGTGGGGGCTGTACGCGGAGCGGCTGATGGACGAGCTGGGCCACTACCGGGATCCGGCGCACCGGCTGGGGATGCTGGCGGGTGGGCAGCGGTTCCGGGCGGCGCGGGTGGTGCTGGACATCGGGTTGCATCTGGAGCTGCCGATCCCGGCGGGGTCGGGGTTTCACGAGGGGGAGCGGTGGACGCCCGAGCTGGGTTTCGAGTTCCTGCGGGCCCGTAAGGGGCCAGATCCCGATTCGGTGGTGGCGTTCGAGATCGACCGGTATCTGGGGCGTCCGGGGCAGGCGATCGCCTACAAGCTGGGGGAGCGGGTCTGGCTGGAGGCGCGGGAGGCGGCGCGGCGCCGGGCGGGTGCGGGTTTCGATCTGAAGGAGTTCCATCGGCGGGCGCTGGATCTGGGGCCGATGGGGCTGGACCTGCTGCGCGAGGAACTGTCGCGGTCGTGACCTGTGGTGCCGACGGCCGGGCCTGACGGCGAGGCAGGGGTCCGGTGCAAGGGGCTGGACGGGTGTCGGCGCCGGGGGTACGGGGTCAGACGGGTTCGGTGGGGTTGAGGCGGTTGAGGCCGGGGCTTTCCCATGCCTCGATGCCGGTTTCGCGGAGCCATCGCCGCTGGTTGGGGTGCCAGTCGGCCTCGGGGGTCTCGGCCGTGCCGAGGGCGTCGGCGCCCCCGGGGTCGTGCACGTCGCCGGCGACGGAGTCGGTGATCTCGTCGGATCTGCCAATGTGGCCGGCTCGCTCGTCGCCGGCTTCGACGATGGTCTTGTGGTAGCGGGGCGGCCACCGCAGCAGCAGGCGGCGTCCGCATGTGGGACACGCCCATTCCTCCAGCCCGGTGTCGCCGGTCCGGAGGCGGCGCAGCTCGTGGGTCCGGTACAAGGTGCCTCTCCTCGACCGTCGGGTGAGTTTCGGCAAAGGTTCGTGCGTTAAGGATTTCCCACGTCCAGCGGGTTAAACGACGCGACCAGCGTCTTTATGGTCGAGGAGTCGGCGCGTTCGGCCTGTCCGTAACCCGGGTCTGCCTGGCGGTGACGGTGACGGCGGGGACCCGGCCGGGCCCCGGGACCGGATCACGGGCCCCGGGACCGGATCAGGGGACCGGTGCAAGGGGCCGGATCAGGTGAGGGCGCTGCGCACGGCGGCGCCGATCCGCGCGACGGCCTCGGCGGGGCGGCGCGCGAACGCCCCCCATCCGAGGAAGCCGTGGTCCAGGCCCGTCCCGGGCACGAGCGCGACGGGCACGCCGGCCTCTCGCAGCCGCGCCGCGTACGCCTCGGCCTGCGGGCGCAGCCGGTCGTGCTCGGCGGTCGCGATCACCGCCGGGGGCAGGCCCGACAGGTCGGGGTCCAGCAGCGGCGACACTCGCGGGCCGGTGCGGTCGGCGCCGCGCAGGTAGGCGTCCAGGGCGCGGCCGGCGCCCGAGGGCGGGAACCGCAGCCCGTCGGGGTCGGGCAGCGGCGGCGGGACCTCGCGCAGGTCCAGCGCGGGGTACAGCAGGACCTGCAGGACGGGCCGGGCGGGCCCCGCGGCGCGCAGCAGCCCGGCGGCCGCCGCGGCGAGCTGGCCGCCCGCGCTGTCTCCGGCGACCCCGACCCGGGCGGGGTCCAGGCCGAGGCGGGCCGCGTTGGCCGCGACCCAGCGGACGGCGGCGACGGCGTCGTCCAGCGCGGCCGGGAACGGGTCCTCGGGCGGGCGCCGGTATCCGGCCGACATCCACGCCACACCGCTGGCCACCGCCAGCGCCCGCACGACCGGGTCGTAGGACTCGACGTCGCCGAGCACCCACCCGCCGCCGTGCAGGTACACCAGCACCGGCGCCGGGCCGTCCCAGGCCGGCCGGTACAGCCGGGCGGGGATCGGGCCCGCGGGCCCCTCCACCGTCAGGTCCGTCACGGTGTCGACGGGCGGGCGCGGGGAGCGGGCGAGGTCGGCGGCGTGCTCGCGGCGGGCGTCGCCGACCGTGCGGCCCGTCCCGCCGGGCGCGGCGAGGCGGGCCCGCAGGAACGCCAGGTACTCCGGATCGCGGCCCATCACCCCTCCTCGCCGGGGTCAGAAGGGGTAGGTGGCGATCTCGCCGCGGATCGTGACCCACTGTGTCTCGGTGAACGCCTCGATGTTGGCGTCCGGGCCGCCGAACCGCGACCCGTTGCCCGACGCCGCCACCCCGCCGAACGGCACGACCGGCTCGTCGTTGACCGTCTGGTCGTTGATGTGGACCAGTCCCGTCGGGACCGCGTCGGCGATCTTCATCGCCTGGCCCACGTCGCCGAGGATTCCCAGCGACAGCCCGTACTCGGTCGCCGAAGCCAGCTCCACCGCCTCCTGCGGCGTGGAGAACGGCACCACCGGCGCGACCGGCCCGAACACCTCCTGCGCGTAGGCGGGCATGTCGGGCGTCACCTCGTCCAGCACGGTCGGGCGGTAGAACAGGCCCTCGTGGGTGCCGCCCGCCGCCAGCCGTGCGCCGGCCGCGACGGTCGCCTTGACGAGCTCGTCGACGTGCGCGAGCTGTCCGGCGTCGATGATGGGGCCGAGGGCGACCGGCCCGGCGGCCGGGTCGCCGACCGGGAGCTTGTCGGCCTTGTCTGCCAGCGCCGCCACGTACTCGGCGTGCAGGCTCTCGTGCACCAGGTGCCGCCCGGAGGTCATGCAGATCTGCCCTTGGTGCAGGAAGGCGCCCCACGCGCCCGCCGACACCGCGTCGGCGATCCGCGCGCCCGGCAGCACGATCAGCGCGTTGTTGCCGCCGAGCTCCAGGTGGGCGCGCTTGAGGAGCCGCCCGCACACCTCGCCGATCCTGCGTCCGGCGGCGGTGGAGCCGGTGAAGGACACCACCCGCACCTCCGGTGCCGCCACGACCGCCTCCCCGGCCTCGCGGCCGCCCGGCAGCAGGTGCAGCAGCCCGTCCGGCAGGCCCGCCTCCTGGAAGATCCGCGCGATGCTCACCCCGCCGCACACCGCCGTGCGCGGGTCCGGCTTGAGCAGCACGGCGTTGCCGAGCGCCAGCGCCGGCGCCACCGACCGCATCGCCAGGATCAGCGGGAAGTTGAACGGCGAGATCACGCTCACCACCCCGGCGGGGCGGCGCCGCGCCAGGCTCCACCGCGGCTGCGCCGACGGCAGCACCAGCCCCTGGGGGTGCGAGGACAGCGCGGCCGACTCGTAGCACAGGCTCGCCGCGAAATGCGTCTCCAGTTCCGCCTTCGGGGGGATCGACCCCGCCTCCCGCACGATCCAGTCGCCGATCTCGGCGGCGTGCTCCTCGAACAGCCGGCCCGCCGCCCGCAGCACCGCGGCGCGCTCCTCGTAGGTGCGGGCCGCCCAGTCCCGCTGCGCCGCCGCCGCGGCCCGCGCCGCCCGTGCCACGTCCGCGGCGCCCGCCCGGCCCAGTGTGCCGAGCGTCCCGCCGGTCGCGGGCTCGCTCACCTCGAACACGCCGCCGTCGCCGGCCGCCGCCCAGCCGCCGTCGAAGATCTTCCCGGTCCACGCGCCAGGGTCGAGCAACGTCATCGTTCCTCCTCGCAAAGGGGTGCCGCGCCGAACTCCCACCCTCACCACGCGCGGCGAACGCCGGAACATCATCGTTCCGCTCAGTGGAAACCGGCCGGGCGGAAAACCCGTTGCGGCGCCCCCGCCGCGCAGGGCACTCTGATCATGCAGCACCCGCACGGGCCCGGCGAAGGCGGGCCCACGGCACCGCAGGGGAGGGACGGGATGACCCGCTGTCGCGGCGCACGCACCGCACCCCGGTCCCGAACCACCGGCCGGACGCCCCGCTGACCCACCGGCGTCGCCGGCCCGCCCCGCGCGAGGGGCGCCTCCGTTTCCTCACCGGCCCGCGAGGGCCGACCCGTGACGCCGTGGCCGAGCGGTTCAGGCGGCGGTCTGCAGAACCGTCACACGTGGGTTCGAATCCCACCGGCGTCTCCCGTCCCGTCCCCGCTGTCACCCTGGGGACGGGACGCCCCCTCCCCGTAGCTCAGCGGACAGAGCGCCGGCCTCCGAAGCCGGAAGCCGCAGGTTCGATCCCTGCCGGGGAGGCACCGGCACATCCCGCCGCGGGCGGGGGACCGGCCGGGCCGGGAGCAGGTCAGCGGCCCCCGGGCGTCCCCGGCACCGCCTCCGGCGCGGGCGGCCACACGAACACGTGGGCGTACCAGGCGCCCGCGTCGTCCCGCAGGGGCCGCCTGCCGTAGGTGGCGGCGATCGCGGCGACGTTGCAGCCCCGCCCGGCCTCCTCGCCGGGCAGTCCGCCGGGCGCTCCGCCGGGCCGCAGGACCTCGCCCAGCAGCAGCCGGACGGGCTCGTGCAGCTCCAGCCGCAGGACCAGTGACCCGCGCCGGCGCGGGTCGGCCCGCGCTACCACGTCCTGGATCAGCGGCGCCAGCCGGTCGGTCAGGCTCGCCGTCGCCGGCCCCAGCCCCCACACGTGCAGGGCGCCCTGCACGATCCCGCGGACGCTGCTCACCGCGGCCCGCCCGCCTGGCAGCGGCCACCGGCCGCTGTGGGGGGTCGGTCGCGGGACATCCTGGGCGGGAACGACGGTCATGGGCCTCTCCTGATCACGAACGAGCTGCGGCCCTTTCGGGCCCCGGTCCGGCCGCGCCGGACCGAACGCAATCGTCATCTCGCCGGATTCGTGCCCGGCCCGCCCCCGCTCAAGCGCCCCCCGCACCGCCGATCCCCGGCGTGTTCCCGCGGACCCGCGCGCCCCGGGGGAGCGGAGCCGGTCAGGACGGGTCGGGCATGGCGCTCGCGATGCAGTCCAGGACGCGCTCCAGCCCGTACCAGAACTGCTCCTCACTGGACATGTGGGGCAGGCGCGCGTCCTTCACGATGCGCTCGAACATCGGGTACCTGCCGGAGTCGAGCAGCTCGCGGACGTAGGGGGCGCTCTGCATCATCCAGCGCTCGGGCGTCATCCCGCTCTGGCGCATCTCCCGCATCCACTCGATCTCGCCGCGCACCGTGCGCTCGACGTAGCCGTTCAGCATGTCCAGCAGGGTGAGCATGTCGTCGATCGGGATGCCGACGTCCAGCGCGCCGAAGGCGAACTCCAGCAGCCGCAGCCGGTTGGGGCCGAGCGTGGCGCGCGGCCGGGCCAGGCCCGCCAGCCAGGCGTGCCCGCGCCACACCGCGCGGGTGTTCTCGGCGATCAGCGTCAGGTCGGCGCGCCAGTCGCCGCTCGGCCGCTCGGGGATGTCCATCTCCAGCAGGACGTGGTCGATCATCAGCTCGATCAGGTCCTCGCGGGAGGGCACGTAGCGGTACAGCGACATCGCGCCGGTGCCCAGGTCGGCCGCGATGCGGCGCATCGAGGCCGCCTCCAGCCCCTCGGCGTCGGCGATGCGGATCGCCGCCTCGGTGATCTGGGTGCGGCTGTATGCGGGGCGCGGTCCCCGGCCCTGCCGCTCGGGAATCGACCAGATGCTGACGTGCCGCTCGCCGCCTGTCAACGGACCTCCTCGTGACTCTCCCGAGCATCCTAGTTGCGTACGACGTACCCAGTTGTCTAACGTAGCTGCGTACAACGTACCCAGAGGAGGGGTTGTGACCGACGAACCGATCGTGGTGGCCGAGGGGCTGCGCAAGCGCTTCGGGGACACCCAGGCCCTGGACGGCCTCGACCTGGCCGTCCCCGCCGGCACGGTCTGCGGGGTCCTCGGCCCCAACGGCGCGGGCAAGACCACCGCCGTGCGGATCCTGGCCACGCTCGCCGACGCCGACGCCGGGCACGCCCGCATCGCCGGCCACGACGTCGCCCGCGACCCCGACCGGGTCCGCGCCCGCATCGGCCTGGCCGGCCAGCACGCCGCCGTCGACGAGAAGCTCACCGGACGCGGCAACCTGCGCATGTTCGGCCGCCTGTACCACCTGACCCGCCGCGAGGCCCACCGCCGCGCCGACGAGCTGCTGGAGCGGTTCGGGCTCGCCGCCGCCGCCGACCGGCAGGTCGCCGGCTACTCCGGCGGGATGCGCCGCCGCCTCGACCTGATCACCAGCCTGATCCTGCGGCCCCAGGTGCTGTTCCTGGACGAGCCCACCACCGGCCTGGACCCCCGCAGCCGCGGCGAGATCTGGGACGCCGTCCGCGGCCTGGTCGCCGACGGCACCACCGTCCTGCTCACCACCCAGTACCTGGACGAGGCCGACCGGCTCGCCGACGACATCGCCGTCATCGACCACGGCCGCGTCATCGCCACCGGCACCCCCGACCGGCTCAAGGCCTCCATCGGCGACCGCCTCGACGTCGTCCTGGACGACCCCGCCATGGCCGGCCGCGCCGCCGCGCTCCTGCACACCCTCACCGGCAGCCACCCGGCCCTGGAGGGCGAACGCCTCTCGGTGCCGCTCACCGCCGGATCGGTGCGGCTGGCCGACGTCGTCCGCGAACTCGACCGCGCCGGCGTCACCGTCGGCGACGTCGGGCTGCGCCGCCCCACCCTCGACGAGGTGTTCCTCCGCCTCACCGGGAACACCCCCGACCCCGGCACCCCCGACCCCGGTGCCGGGCGCGCCGCCGACACCGCCGCGCCGCGCAAGGAGACCGTCCGATGACCGCCTTCACCGCCCCCGCCTCCCGCACCGGACGGCTGCGCTGGGCGCTCGCCGACGGCCTCACCCTCATCGGCCGCGAACTCGGCCGCATCCGCCAGGAACCCGGCGAGCTCATCGCCGCCCTGATCTTCCCCGCGGTCATGGTCGTGCTGTTCGGATACGTGTTCGGCAGCGCCATCTCCGTCCCCGGCGGCGGCAACTACCGCGAATACCTGATGCCCGGCCTGTTCGCCATGGTCACCTTCACCTCCACCATGGCCGTCACCATGCGCGTCGCCACCGACGCCTCCCGCGGCGTCATGGACCGGTTCCGCTCCATGCCCATGGCCCGCGCCGCCGTCCCGTTCGGGCAGACCGGCGCCGAGATCCTCAACGGCGTCCTCGGCATGGTCATCATGGCCGTCGCCGGCCTGATCGTCGGCTGGCGCGCCCACAACGGCGTCTGGCAGACCGCCGAGGCGTTCCTGCTCCTGGCGCTGATGCGGTACGCGCTCAGCTGGGCCGGCTGCTACCTCGGCCTGGTGGTCAAGAACGAGCAGACCGCCGACCAGCTCATCCCCCTGGTCTTCCCGATCACCATGCTGTCCAACTCCTTCGTCCCCACCGGCGGCATGCCCAAGGTCCTGCAGGTCATCGCCGAATGGAACCCCGTCAGCGCCCTCACCGCCGCCTGCCGCGAACTGTTCGGCAACCCCGGCGCGCCCGCCCGAGACCTCGCCTGGCCCCTCGCCCACCCCGTCCCCGCCACGATCGGCTGGGCGCTGCTCCTGCTCGCGGTGTTCGCGCCCCTGTCCGTGCGGACCTACCGCGTCCGCGGCCGCTGACCCCCCACGGTCACCAGGCCACCCCCGACGCCGGGCCACCCCCGACGCCGGGCCGCGGACCGGCGACGGCGCCGCGGACCGGAACACCGAACCCCCGGCCGGCCGCGGTGCCAACCTTTCCACCCAGGCGGCCACGACCCGGTACCGCCGAAGAAGACGCCGGAACAGCGCGCGGCGGCTTCCTCGAACTCAGGCCGC